>CAIYAN010000364.1 GCA_903924185.1 uncultured Opitutia bacterium
AGCCTGTTCCTGGTCGCGGTTGGTGGGCGTTGCGATCAGCACCACGAAGGAAGGCAGGTTATCGTTGGCCGAGCCTAGGCCATAAGAGGCCCAAGAGCCGAGGCAGGGCCGCCCCGTGATTTGATTGCCCGTCTGCATCGCGCAGATAGCGGGTTCGTGGTTGATGGCCTCCGTGTTCAGCGAGCGCATCCAGCAGATGTCATCAGCGTTCTTGGCGAGGTTGGGCAGGAGCTCGGTGTTCATCCATAGGCCACACTTGCCGGCTTGGCTGAATTTAAACTTAGACGGGGCGACCGGAAAGCGCGTCTGGCCGCTCGTCATGGTCGTCAGCCGCTGACCATTGCGGATGCTGGCGGGGAGGTCCTTGTCGAACATCGCCTGCATCTCTGGTTTGTAGTCAAAGAGGTCCATCTGCGCGGGACCACCGACCATGTGCAGGTAGATGACACGCTTGGCCTTGGGCAGGTGCTGCGTGCTCATCGCGCCCGGAGCGGCGTGGGCGAGCGATCGACCGAGTAGGCTCGTCAAGGCAGCGGCACCGAGGGCATTGGCGCCTTGCCCGAGGAAGCGGCGGCGGGTCTGGAGGCTATTCCATTCGTTAAGAATCGACATGGTTTTTATTTATTGAGGACTTCGTCTAAGTTAAGGAGTTGGCTGCAGAGCATGGTCCAAGCGGCGAGCTCGGGTTTCGGCAGGGCGGGGTCGGCCACGGAATCACCGACCTTGAGGAGTGCTTCGGCGTCGGCGGGTTGTGCGGTGTAGTGCTTGCGGAGGCTGGCGAGGCTGCCGCGGACGACGGCGAGTTCCGCGGCCTTGAGCGGACGGGCCAGTAGGCGTTCAGCGGCGAACTGGAAGCGAGCGTCGTCTTCCTTGGCGGCGCCAAGTGTGCGCTGGGCGAGTTGGCGCGACGCCTCGACATACTGTGGGTCGTTCAAGATTACCAAGGCTTGGAGTGGGGTGTTGGTCCGGTCACGGCGGACGCAACTCACCTCGCGTGAGGGGGCGTTGAAGAGGTCGAGGCTGGCCGGTGGGGCCATGCGGCGCCAGTAGTTGTAGAGCGAGCGGCGGTAGAGGTTCTCACCCTTGTCAGGGCGGTAGGCTTGGATGCCGACGCCGACGACTTCCCAGATATTCTCTGGCTGGTAGGGCTTCGTACCGGGTCCACCCATGCGGGTCGACATCGTTCCACTGGCGGCGAGCGCTTGGTCGCGAATCATCTCAGCATCCATGCGGAAGCGCGGGCCGCGACTGAACAGGCTGTTATCACGATCCTTCTCGACCTTGACGGGAGTCTGCACGGCGGCTTGGCGGTAGGTAGCGGAAGTCAGAATCATGCGGTAGAAGGCCTTAACGTCCCAGCCTGTCCGGCGGAACTCGACGGCCAGCCAGTCGAGTAACTCTGGGTGCGTGGGCAGTGAGCCCATGATGCCGAAGTCCTCGGAGGTCTTGACGAGCCCTTGGCCGAAGAGCTCTTGCCACATCCGATTAACCGTCACGCGAGCGGTGAGGGTGTTCTCTTCGCTGACTAACCAGCGGGCGAGGCCGAGGCGATTCTTGGGGGCGTCAGCGGGGAGTTTGCCGAGGGCGGCGGGAACTTCAGCCGCGACTTGCTCACCCTTCTTTTCATAGGCGCCACGAATCAGGATGTTCGCCGTCGGCATCATATCCTTACGCTCTTCTTGGATGTGCGTGAGCGGGCTGCGGTCTTTGATGGCTTTAAGTTCGGCTTCGAGTTGCTGCTGCCGCGTGGCGGCGACCTGAACGTCGGCGCGGCTGACGCCGATGTAGTAGTCGAGCAGCTTGTCTTTGGTCTTGGGGTTAGGCTTGGCGGTGAGGAGGGCACGGAGGTCGTCGACCTTCGCGAGCACGTTAGCCTCGGAGCCAGTGAGGGTCCGGTTGTAGAAGCGTAGCTCTTGGGCGGCGCCTTCGAAGAACTCGCTCGTGCTGCGTTGACCGAGGCGAGTTGGGGTCTTGGCTTGGCTGGAGGTTGTCAGTTTGTTGACCTCGAGGTTCAGTGGTGCCATCACGCCATCCACGTAGAGTTTAATCCCCTCGGCC
>CAIYAN010000365.1 GCA_903924185.1 uncultured Opitutia bacterium
GCCGTCGCCGTCGATATCGATGACCTGCGTGTTCGGGTTGGCGACCTTGGCGCCGATGGCGGCCGGGAGGCCGAAGCCCATGGTGCCGGCACCGAGCGAGCTGATGAAGTGGCGCGGTTCGTTGAAGCGGTAATACTGCGGAGCCCACATCTGGTGCTGGCCGACGCCGGTGGAGATGATGGCCTTGCCCTTGGTTTCTTCGAAGAGGACTTCGATGGCTTCCTGCGGGAGGATGTGCTTGGTCTTGCGCTCGTAGCTGAACGGATACGGGTGCTCCTTCTTCCAGCCGTTGATGGTCTCGTACCACTTCTTCAGGTCAGGCTTCTTGAAGCCCTTCTTGGCGAGCGTGACCATGCGGCCGAGCGCGTGCTTGATCTCGGAGTGGATCGGGTAGTCCGCGAACTTGTTCTTCTGGTGTTCCGAGCGGTCGATGTCGATGTGGACGATGGTGGCGTCGGGGGCGAACTTCTCGATGGCACCGGTGATGCGGTCATCGAAACGCGCGCCCATGGTGATGAGGAGGTCGCTCTTGCAGACGGCCCAGTTGCCGGCGACGGTGCCGTGCATGCCGTACCAGTAAAGGGACTGCGGATGATCGCAGGGGAAGGCGCCGAGGCCCATTAGCGTAGAAGCAACGGGGATGCCGGTGGCTTCAGCGAAGGCACGCAGCTCCTTGTGGGCGTCGCCGGAAAGGATGCCGCCGCCGATGTAAAGCGCAGGCTGCTTAGACTTCTCGATGAGGCGCAGGACCTGCTCCAACTCGCTGTCAGCGCACTTCGGAGGCGTCGGCAGGCCTGGGATGGAAACGTCGTCGGGATTCTTGGGGAAGACCGGGACCCACTCGTGCTGCTGGATGTCCTTTGGGATGTCGATGACCACGGGGCCCGGACGTCCGGTGGTGGCGATCTTGAAGGCCTTGTACATGATGCTCGGCAACTCGTTGTAATCGAGGACGAGGAAGGAGTGCTTCACGATCGGCAACGTCATGCCGTAGAAGTCAGTTTCCTGGAAAGCTGCGCGACCGATGAACTGCTGGTAGACCTGGCCGGTGATGCAGATGAGCGGGATGCTATCCATGTGCGCATCGGCGATGGCGGTGACGAGATTCGTGGCACCAGGGCCGGAGGTCGCCATACAGACGCCGGGCTTACCGGTCGAACGGGAGTAGCCGTGGGCCATGAAGGCACCGCCCTGTTCGTGGCGCGGTAGGATGGTACGGATTTTCTTGGAGCGGATGAGGCCATGGTGGAGCTCCATCGAAGCGCCGCCGGGGTAAGCGAAGATCGTGTCGACGCCGAGGTTCTCGAGGCATCGTACCATGACATCACAGCCGCGCATCTTGACGCCGGTCTGGGCGGAGACGGCGGTCGGAGTTTGGGAGGAGGATTGCTTGGCGGCGTTCTTTTTAGGCATGGTCAGGGGGGCGGTTGGTGACCGCAGGGAATGGGTTAGAAAAGGAGCGGGAGGGAAGGGGGCAAGTGTGAATAACCCATTCAGAATCTAGGCGGGTGAAAATCTGTTCACTTAAAGGTCAGTAGGAAGAGACTTGGACGGCCGATCAGGCGTCAGGGTTACCCTGGATTCCCCGAGGGATGAGGCTTTACCGCGGGAGGCCGGTCGGAAGCTTTCCATGGCGATAGATGACCCATCCGTCTAAGTCGGGCGCAGGTGGCTTTGTAGGCCAGCCCCTAAAACGGTATATTAATGCCTAATATGATTAATACCAACGACTTGCATGGAGTTTCGTATTCCATTCTGCAAGTAAGCGTGGGCCAGGCGAACGGCTTGTTCTAAAGACTCTCCGCGGGCTA
>CAIYAN010000366.1 GCA_903924185.1 uncultured Opitutia bacterium
GCCGCCCTCCTTGAGGGCCACGCGCTGGCAGTCGTGCGAGTCGATGGGGAAGGATGAGATCGCGATGGAGTCCGTTTTGCTGGGCGAATCGATAATGTCCTTTTGGGTTAGGACGTAGAGCCCCTTCAGTCGGCGGGACTCTCGGATGTAGAGCGCGGGTGGAAAGTGTGCCGACGTCGTGAACTCGTCCTTGCAGAAACCGAGGGAGGCATATTGGGCTCGAGTCTTTTCGGGCACAGCGAGGTCGGTCCGCAGGAAGTGCAGGAACTCGAGCGTGTATTGCTTATGCGCTTCCCAGAGGCGGGCACGCTCGGCCACATCGGCTGCATGCCAAGTGTTACTGCCGCCGACGAGTCCGAGGGAAATCTGGCCGCCGATGGAGTTATTCCCGTCCAACTTGTTACCAGGGAGCGGATAGAGGTCGAAGCCGATGCCGCGCACGCCGGCTTTGAGTGCACGCCGCGCGAGTTCAAATTTTGCTGGGTCGTACTTCGCCGGCTCGGGAATGGGTACGAGGTTTGCGGGGTCGCGGGTGAGGCAGAGGCGGAAGCTATACGTCATCACGTTGCGGTCGCCGGCTTCTTCGGCGCCGGCATCGGCTCCGGTGATTAGAGGAAGCGGACGTCCCGAGGCGTCAAAGCCATCGATGGCCATCTTCGGTTTGGGGTAGCGTTTCCCGGCCAGGGCTTCGCCGTACTCCGCGCGGCCCTCTCGCCCGATGACCCAGGAGACGCCGGCGGCAGCCATCAGATCGCCCTCGTAGGTCCCGTCCACGTAGGTTTTTGCGGCAAACGTACCCTGGGATGTACGTAGGACCGTAATCTTTGCCTTGGACATTTCGGCGGCGGTTAGTTGGCAGTCGGTGACCACAGTGACGCCTGCTTCTTTTAACATGGCCTGAGTGACACGCATCGCCACGTGCGGCTCGAAGATCCAGCGGATACCCGGTGTCTTATTCATCGGGTCGTAGGGTGCGGGCTGACCCCGGTCAGCGTAGTCTTTGGCGATTCGAGTGTGCCATTCCTCGAATAACCCAGTCAATGACTCGCGGCGCATTTGGTTGGAGTCGCAATGGCTCAGTCCGCCCGTGCTCAGTCCGCCGACGTGGCTCGTCGGCTCAAGGAGTGTAACCTTAGCGCCCTCCCGGGCTGCCGCGATGGCGGCGCAGAATCCTCCGGGCGTGGCGCCGTAGATGATGACATCCGCTTCCTCGGCGCGCAGAGGGCGAGAGATCAGCAACAGTCCGAAGGCGAGGAGGATTCGTAACATGGTTCACTTAACTTTATAGATCTTTACGTCGTCAATCCAGACGGTCGAGCCAACGAGGAAGCTGAACCAGCGTTTCATCGGGTGGGCGAAGCCCTCGGAGCGATGCCGTGCGACCACCTTGCCGTCCAAGGAACAGCGCATTTCATCGCCTTCGGTGACGAGCGAAAGTTCATGCCATTCCGTGTCGGCCTTCAGTGGCACCACGGCCTGCTTGGTCTTGAGGATGGCTTCGAGTTCGGGCGCCACCTTGGTCTTCTTCGACGTCGCTTCTTCACGTTGTTTGCGGATGGCCAGGTTCATCACGCCCGTCTTGTGGTCGATGAGCGTCACGGTGGACTGCGACAGGATTCCGTAGCAAAGATGGCCGGCGTGGATGTCCTTTACCTCGCGGTCGACGAAGCCCAGCTGCAGCCCCTCGCCTTTGTTTAGCCCGGGGAATTTGAAACGAATGATGACCCCTCCATCGGTGAAGCCAGCGTCGTGGTGGATGTGGGCGGCGTGGCCGGCTTCCTTGGTCGCGCTGGCGATCTTTAGAATGCCTCCGTCGAGGTCGTCCTGTTTGAGCTGTGGCACGCGGTCGGCGGTGGCGCTTTCCCAGCCGTTGCCAATGCCCTTAAGCCCGTTGCCCGTCTCGTCACGCTCGAAGGCGTCATGAAAGAGCAGGGTGCCCTTGGACTGCAGCCAGGCGGTATCGTTGGGCGGCGGGGTAGTCTCGGCGGCGACTGCGAACAGGCCGCTGTAAATTAGGGCAAGGAGGGTGCGCATCCCTTACTGAATCAGCGCCTTGACGATCTTCGTCGGCAAGACGCCCACCAGCTTCTGGTCGAGGCCTTGATACTTGTACGTGAAGCGTTCGTGGTCGTAGCCCAGCAGGTGGAGCACCGTCGCATGGAAGTCGCGAATCGGCAGGGGGTCCTTGACGATATTATAGCTAAACTCGTCGGTCTCGCCGTAGATTTGGCCGCCCTTGGCGCCGCCGCCGGCCATCCACATCGAGAAGCAGCGTGGGTGGTGGTCGCGACCGTAGTTATCCTTCGTGAGTCCGCCTTGGCTGTAGATGGTCCGTCCGAATTCTCCGCCCCAGATGATGAGCGTATCGTCGAACATCCCGCGCTGCTTGAGGTCTTCGATGAGGGCGTGGCAGGGCTGGTCGACGTCCTTGCACTGGCTTGGCATGCGTCCGCTGACGTTGGAGTGGTGGTCCCAGTTATTATGGTAAATCTGGACGAAGCGTACGCCGCGTTCAACGAGGCGACGGGCCATGAGCACGCTGTTCGCAAAGCTACCGCGTTTGCGGGCTTCTTCGCCATAGAGCTTAAAGATATGCTCGGGCTCCTTGGTGAGGTCGGTTAATTCTGGTACGCTGGCCTGCATGCGGAAGGCCATCTCGTATTGCTTGATGCGCGTATGCGTTTCGGGGTCGCCGACGGCTTCGTAGTTGAGGCGGTTGAGCTGGTTAATGCCGTCAATGGTCTGCTTACGCAGGTCCTCAGGCACCCCAGGGGGGTTGTTGATGAACAGGATCGGATCGCCCTTGCTGCGGAAGGAGACCCCGGCGTGTTCGCCGGGTAGGTAGCCGCTGGACCAGAGGCGGCTGGAAATAGCCTGTTCCTGGTCGCGGTTGGTGGGCGTTGCGATCAGCACCACGAAGGAAGGCAGGTTATCGTTGGCCGAGCCTAGGCCATAAGAGGCCCAAGAGCCGAGGCAGGGCCGCCCCGTGATTTGATTGCCCGTCTGCATCGC
>CAIYAN010000367.1 GCA_903924185.1 uncultured Opitutia bacterium
CTTCTGCTCCTCGAGGCCATGGTCCATGAGCTCGATGATGAAGTTCTCGCGACCGAAGATCTCCACGAACCGTCCGCACGCTTGGCGCGCGGCTTCGTAGTCGCCCTTGAGTAGGTGCTGGGGGATGACGCCTTGGAGGCAGCCGCTGAAGCCAATGAGCCCGTCCGCATGCTTGGCGAGTTGGGTGATATCGGTGCGGGGCTTATAGTGGAGACCGCGGACGTGCGCGTCGGAGACGAGCTTGGTCAGGTTCTGGTAGCCTTTGAAATTCCTGGCCAGTACACCCATGTGGTAGTACTTGTGCTCACGGCGATCGGGCTTGTCGGTGAGGGCGTGATCCCAGACGAGGTAGAGCTCGCAGCCGAGGAGCGGTTTGAGTTTCACGTCGCCCTTGGAGCGCTGCTTGGCCTCGTTCCAGAAATCGAAGAGCCCGAAGAGGTTGCCGTGGTCCGTGATGGCCACCGCCCGCATGTTCATATCGCACGCCCGGTCCATTAAGCGATCGATGCGTGAGCAGCCGTCGAGCATACTGTAGTCGGTGTGCACGTGCAGGTGCACGAAGTCTCGACTGATGGATTCCGGGTCGGCCATGCGTAGACCCTGATATTAGGTCGCTGGCACAGGGCAGGGGAAGGGGATAATCGGTAGATTATTCGCCGACTTGTCCACAGGCGCGCCGTCGCGGCGTCACTTAACCTTCACGAAGGTCCGCTTGCCGGCCTGGATGATGATTTCACCCGTCGGCTGGGCGACCTTGAGTGCCGGGTCGGAGACCTTATCGTCCCCAATCTTTACGGCCCCGCCTTCAATCAGGCGGCGGATTTCTTTCTTGGACGGGAAGAGGTTCGTGGCGGCGAGCAGGTCAACGATGCCGGCTTCGCTGGCGTCACCCGCGAGGGCCGCCCAAGCGAACTCAGGCATGTCCGAGCGGACTCCGCCCTTGGAAAAGACGTTCTCAAATTCAGCCCGTTCCGTCGCCCCTGCGCCCGCGCCATGGAACTGGTCCGTTAGGCGCGTGGCGAGTTGCTTCTTCATTTCCATCGGGTGCTGCGCCTGCAGGCCAAGGATCTCCTCTTCGCTGAGTTCGATGAGCAGGCGGTAGTAAACCCACATCGTGGCGTCGGGCACCGACATCACCTTGCCGAAAATATCCTTCGGGCTGTGATTGAATGAGATGTAGTTACCGAGGCTCTTCGACATCTTCTTCTCGCCGTCCAGGCCGACAAGTAAGGGCATGCCGAGCACGGCCTGCGGGGCTTGGCCCGCCTGCTCCTGCAGGTCGCGCCCGACCATCATATTAAAGAGCTGGTCGCTGCCGCCGATTTCGATATCGGCCTTGAGCATGACGGAGTCATGGCCTTGCAGGAGTGGGTAGAGGAACTCGACGATCGAAATCGGCGTCTCCCCTGCGTAGCGCTTGGCGAAGTCATCGCGGACGAGCATCTGGGCGACCGTCATCTGGCGGCTGAGCTGCAGCGCGTCCAAGAATGTCATCTGCCCGAACCACTCGCTGTTGCGGCGGATCTCCGTCTTCTTCGGGTCGAGGATTCGGTAGGCTTGCTCGAGGTAGGTCTTCGCGTTGAATTCGATTTCCGCTTCCGTCAGCACCGGGCGCGTATCGGAGCGACCCGTTGGGTCACCGATGCGCGTGGTGTAGTCGCCAATGATGAGGACGGCTTGATGGCCGAGGTCCTGAAACTGGCGCAGCTTGTTCAGCACGACCATGTGGCCAAAGGTCAGGTCGGGACGGGTGGGGTCGACGCCGAGCTTCACGCGCAGGGTCTTCCCGGCCTCGAGGCGCTTGAGGATAGCTTCGCCTCCGATGAATTTCTCGGTGCGGGCCTTCATGGCCGTTAACTGTTCCGCGGGGGACATACCATCACTCTCCCCAAGGGGGCGGGGAGGGGGAAGACAAAATGATAGGGGGAGGGGGTGGAGCAGGTTGTGCAAAAGTGCAAATCGGCCTTTGGCCTGTGCAAGGGTGCAAAAGTGGAAGGCATCTTCGGGTCCCAGGTCTCGGCCTTGGGTAGGGTTGAGCGCCCTCGCTCAACCGCGGCTGACCAAGGGTGGTCAGCCCTACCTCGAGACAGAGCAGTCCTGAGACTTCAAGGGATTGGCCGCCCCCGCCCCCTACTCCGACCCCGAACTTGCATCCCACCTTTGCACTTTTGCACGCGGCTCTGCCGTCTTTGCACCTTTGCACTGCATCCGCTGCCTCTCTCTTGCCCTCCGGCCTCTTCCTTGCCTAATAGAGCCATGGATCTCGTCCGCGAACTCATCGAATACGTCAAGCACCCGAGCGTCTCGACCGACCCCGCCTTTAAGGCTGGGATGACGGGCGCCCGCGAGCATATCTGCGGCTTGCTGAAGCAGGCCGGCTTGGAGATCGAGGTCGTGCCGACGCCACTCCATCCCATCGTGTTGGCTCGGCGCCGTGGTCCAGCCGAATGGCCGCAC
>CAIYAN010000368.1 GCA_903924185.1 uncultured Opitutia bacterium
AGGCAATCGCTTTGGCGCATGAGCGTCAGGCCGGGGTCAGTCGATTCCGTCTTGCCGTCGCCGGTGACGAAGGCCGAGGAAACGAACGCGCGCAGGCTGAACTCGAGGGCTTTGTCGGCGGAGCTGCCGTCTTCGGCGTCCTGCACAGCCACTTGGAAGGCCACCTTCTTGCCGGGCGTGAAGAAATCACCGTCCTGCGGAGCGCTGAAACGCACCTGCGGCGGCGTGTTACCGACGACAACGGGTACGCTCGAGAGGGCTTCGCCACCGTCGGTATCTTTCACTGTAAGTTCAATCGAGAAATTACCGGCCTCGGCGAGCGTCGTGGAAAGCTCCGCGCCTTCACCGAGTTTGCGATCACCAGGTTGGAGTTTCCAAGTGTAGGCCACGGGTTTCCCTTCGGGGTCACTCGAGCCCGCGGCGCTGAGCTTCACCGCCAAAGGGGCTTTACCGAAGCCGACCGAGAGCGAGGCCTTGGCGATAGGGGGCAGATTACCGCGGAGGTAGGAGATTTTATAGAGGCCGCTGTCGCGGTTCGCTCCCCAGGTCTCGCCGTAATCCATGAAGTAGAGACAACCATCAGGACCGAAAACGGCGTGCACGGGGCGCTTCATGAGCGTGGCCCCATTGGCGATCGCGGGCTGCAACTTCTTGACCTGCTCGGCGGAACTGCCGGTGACGACCTTTCCGTTCGTGAATGGTTCGATGCCGACAAGGTTCGAGTCGGCGTCGAGGCGCGCCCACTTGATGAACGGCCGCTGCCAATCCCAAAAGAGTAAGCAACGGTCGAAGTATTCCGGGAAGCCATCGGTCTTTTCGAACGAGGCGGAGTAGTGGAAGACTGGGCCCGCGCAGGCGGTGCGGCCGCCCTCACCAAGCTCGGGCCACTTCTTCGGGCTCTTATACGGCCAGTAAATAAATGCCGGGGTCGCGGGCGGTAGGTCATTCAAGCCCGTATTGTTGGGGCTCGTATTGCGCGGGTGCGCCGGGTCAGCGAAGGGTCCGATGGCGTTGGTGGCGAAATCGACCTTAGCGTACGCGTAATTGTCGCCGACGAAGTAAGGCCAGCCGAAGTTGCCCGCCTTGCGGGCCTGGTTGATCTCATCATAGCCGCGCGGGCCGCGGGGGCCGTCGGCATTGGCGTCAGGGCCAACTTCGCCCCAGTAGACGAAGCCCGTGGCGCGGTCGATAGAGAGCCGCCAGGGATTCCGGCAACCCATGGCAAAGATTTCGGGACGGGTCTTGGGCGTGCCAACCGGGAAGAGGTTACCAGCCGGGATCTCGTAGGTGCCGTCGGCCTTGGGGCGGATACGGTTTACCTTCCCCGCAAGGCTCATGGTGCTGGCGGCGGATTTCTGCGCATCCCATGGATGGCGACCCGGACGTTCATCCGCGGGCGAGTAACTTTGGCTGTCGCCGAAGGGGTGCGTGTTATCGCCAGCGGACCAGTAGAGGTTGCCGTCCGGACCGAAGAGCATGCTGCCTCCGTGGTGACAGCACTCCTTGCGTTGTTCGTCGTAGCGCAGGAGAACCTTCTCGCTCTTCAAGTCGAGCACGTCGTCCTTAATTGTGAAGCGCGAGATGGATTGACCATCAAAGCCGATGGGAGAGTAGAGGCAGTAGACCCAGCCGTTCTCGGCGAACTTGGGGTCGAGAGCAAAACTCAGGAAACCATTCTCCTGCTGCAGAAAGACCTCGAGCTTACCGATGATCTTCACCTGCTTCGTTTTGAGGTCGATGGCCTTGAGCAAGCCGCCGTATTCATTGAAGTAGAGTCGACCGTCTGGGCCCATTTCGGTCGTCATCGGCTGTGGGATGTCACCCAGTAGCTTCTCGACCTTGAAGCGCACGTCCTCGGGGGCAGCGGGCGCCGCGGTGAGCGGGGCAACGAAGGCAGCGGAGGCTAAGCCAAGGAGGGACAAACGCAGGAGCGACTTCATGGGGTAAGGAAAGGATGACCGCCGGGGGGCTCGGCGGTTCCTTACCATCGGGAAATTTACATCCTGCGGGAAGACAAAAGAAGGCCATCCAACCTTAGTCCCCGCTAAAGGGCACCTGCAGGGTCCTTTAAATGAGCCCCAACTGCATCTTGCCGTCTTCGGAGATCATGGTCTGGGTCCATGGTGGGTCCCAGACGATGCTGACCTGCGCCTGGTTGACGCCTGGCACCGAGAGCACTCGGTTACGTGCGTCTTCGGCGATGACTGGACCCATGCCACAACCGGGGGCCGTCAAGGTCATGGCAACTACCACGCTGTGGCGGTCAGGAGAGTTATCGATGGCATCCACCTTGAGCGAGTAGACCAAACCGAGGTCGACGATGTTCACCGGGATTTCTGGATCGAAAACTTTCTTTAAGCTATCCCAGACGGCTTCATCGGAAGGCTTGCCAGCATGCCCAGGGTGTTCCGCCGTACCAATCGAGCCGTAGGCGTCGGTCTTGCCTTCGTTCTCCGTGGCATCGGAAGGTACCTGCTCGCCGAGGGCTTCGGCGTCTGTGCCTTTAATCCGGAACATACCTGAGTCGCAGACAACGGTGAAGTTGCCACCGAGGCGG
>CAIYAN010000369.1 GCA_903924185.1 uncultured Opitutia bacterium
CTTAGGGCTAAAGGTAGACGCATTTGATGTCTCGCCTGAGGCCGACCGGCAGGCGAGGGCCTTGGACACCCGGCTCGGGGTCACGGTCCATCGTGCCGTCTGCGGATGGGAAGGGTGGCCGAAATGGGAAGGCTACGACCATGTCGTCGCGATCTTCATCCAATTCAGTCCGCCGGAAGAACGCGCCCGGCTCTTCGCGCGCATGCGTTCCGCTTTGGTGCCGGGAGGCACGCTACACCTGCTGGGTTACGCTGAGGCGCAGCTGGGGCTACGCACCGGAGGACCCTCCGACCTCGATAGGCTCTATTCGCGAGATCTGCTTAATCGGGAGTTCCACGACCTAACGATCGAGGAGATTTTCGAATACCGCGCGGACCTGACAGAGGGGACGGCCCATCGCGGTCTTTCGGCCCTGATCGGCCTGGTCGCCCGCCGGCGCTGAGGTTGCAGTCTTTTGCATCAATCTGTTGATAGCACTTGCCCGCTAAAATCGGCCGGGTAAATTAGCAGAGTTGGCAGTTAATTTGTCCGCAAACTGTCCGCAAAAAATCTCGGTCGTTGAAGTACAACGACATACAGACGCAAAGTCTGACTTCGAATCCCATCCTCTCCGCCACTTTAACGCGTAAATACTCCTTCAAACGGACTTTGCGTCTGTTCTGCGTTTCGAAATGCGTTTGTTTCGCCGTCAAGGGCTAGGTCTAATTCGTCTGACGTTACCTAGGACGTCACCCAAAGCTGGCTGGGTCCATCCGGGTATGACCAGAATCTATGACCATTACAGAACGTCCCCGATCATCGGTCTTCGGGGTTGGTCAGCAGCGCGACGAGGCGGTGATTCAGGAAGAGCTTATCGCGGCCTTGCTTGATTTCGGTGAGGACGCCGGCCTTGGTCAGCTGGACGAGGTAGATCGAGGCGGTTTCGCGCTTCGCAATGCCAGCGTCTACGAGGTGCCGAATCCGGCAGTAGGGCTGCTCGAAGATGGCACGCATGATCTCGTCCAAGGGTAGGTCGGAGCACTTCTTGGCAATCTGCTTCTGCGTGGATTCCGATAGAAGGTGGATTGCCCGCACCTTTCCTGCGGTCCAAGTGGCGACCTCGGCGACGCCGGTAAGCATGTAAAGGACCCACGGCTCCCAGGCCTCGTCGCTGGTCACGGCGTTGAGGAGGCGGTAATACTCGGCGCGGTTGGCCAGGATGTAGCGGCTGAGATAGAGGATCGGCTGTTCGAGCAGGCCGGCCTCGACGAGGTAGAGGCTGTTGAGGATGCGTCCGGTGCGGCCGTTGCCGTCCGTGAAGGGATGGATGGCCTCGAACTGATAATGCGAAACCGCCATGCGGATGAGCGGGTCGGCGCCTTTGGGCGCGTGCAGGTAGGCCTCCCAGTTGGCCAGCAGGCGGCGGATGACCGCCTCGCCGACGGGCGGGGTGTACATCACCCGGCTGCGGCTGGCCAGGATCGTGCCCGGCATCCGCCGGATGGCCATGGGGTGGCCTTTGATCCGAGAACAGACCTGCTGCGCCAGGCGGGAGCAGACCGGGAGCTTGGCCAGCCCATGGAACCCCTCCAGCAGGGCCTCGGCGTGGCGGCTGGCCTCCCGCACCTCGGGCGGGGCCGCCTCGTCGGGCAGGTCCGCGCTGCGGAAGAGCGCGTCGTCGGTCGTCACGATGTTCTCGATCTCCGAGGAACAGCGGGCCTCCATCAGGGGCAGGGTCCGAACCAAGATGCCAGGATTGGGCAGCTTGGCCGCCAGCCGGTCCAGCTCGGCCACGGCCGCCCGGGCCGCCAAGGCCGCCTTGAGCACCGCGGGCGTTTCGAGGAAGGCCGCAGGCGGCAGGTCAGGTAGCTCGTTGTACGGCTCCTCCGGCTTCCAGCCTCTGGCGGGTTTTTTGGCCATGCCCCATCCCATCCCGGCCCCATCGACATGTCAAAGCCGATATGTCGATTTAGAAGACTAAAATCGACATATTGACCTGGATAGGTCGATGGCGCCTGGCAGGGTTCCCGGAGCGGAGCGGAGCCAATCCCATCCTCTCTGCCGCTTTCATCACCCAACCAAGCTGGCCGGGTGGGATGATAATCCGTTCGGTTAGCATTGGATTGAGGGGTTAGGCTCCGATATTGATTCTTCCACCAGCATCGGAGCCTGAACCCATGCTTTCCCGATTCGCACCGCGGCTCGCGACGAAGGGTTAGTTTCTAGGGTTAATCCACCGGTCCGCTTGCCCGGAGACCGAGAATCACATCCGCTCGCTGGCTACACTCGCGGAACTGCGCGGCGTTCTCAGGTAGCTTAATATCTAGGTCGAAGGTCGGAATCATCGCCTTCATCCGCGCATGTCCCTCTTGGCTGGCGAGCAAGGCGGGGAAGCATTTCCTGATGACCTCGAGCACAACGTTTACCGAGACCGAGGCGCCAGGCGAGGCTCCGAGCAGCGCGGAGATGCTGCAAGCGGCATCGGTGATGACCTCGGTGCCGTAGTGGACAA
>CAIYAN010000370.1 GCA_903924185.1 uncultured Opitutia bacterium
GCGACGTCGTAGGCGTAGTTCAGCTCGTAGTACTTGGTGCCGGAACCAACGATACCGAAGTAGTCGGTCGTGGCGTAGGAGATCTTCGCGGTGAGGCCGTAGGCCGAAGCCGAGACGTTCAGCTCACTGGTGTTGAGCGAGGAGTTACCTTCGTAGATGTAGCCGATGTAGCCGACGGAGGCGGTGATGTCCTTCGTGAGGCTGAAGCCGTAAGCGGCATACGCATCGACTTCGAGGGTGGTGCCAGTCCAGTTGACGTTCGAAGCCCAAACACCAGCCGAGAGGCCAGAGGTGTGTGCAACGTCGAAGCCGCCCTGAACAGCAGTCTTGCCGCCGTTCTGCGTGATGCCGCGGAAGACGTAGTCGGAGGTGAACGCTAGGTTACCCGACGTGGTAAGCGCCGGGGCCGAAGCTGCTGACTGGGCCATGGCCGAGGCAGCGGTGAGGGTGAGGAGTGACAGGAGGGAGGTGTGTTTCATAGCACCTGCCCTTATGCTCAACCTATGCCAAAGTTCGGGCGGCCGCCGTGATCTAGAATAATCAGACGCTTTTTTGACACAAAGCTGTTGGGTCCTGCTAAATTATAGGCAGGGTTGCCAAAAGTTAGCCAATTAATGCTGCTGCAAAGCCTTTTCGTAACACGCCACGTGGGCTTGGGCAGATTTGCGCCAACTAAACTCTTCTCGCATCGCCTGTTTTTGGGCGGAGATAAAGTCTTCGGGGCGAGCGTAGAGCGCTAAGGCCTGCTCGATGGCCCATTCGACGGCCCCCACGTCGGCGTGCTGGAAGACGATGCCGGTGCCTTGCTGGGTGGTGGCATTCCAGTGACGGACGGTGTCGGCGAGTCCGCCGGTGGCACGGACGATGGGCAGCGTGCCGTAAGCCATCGAATACATCTGGTTAAGTCCGCAAGGTTCGAACCGGCTTGGCATCAGGAAGAAGTCGCAACCGGCTTCAATGCGGTGCGAGAGCGCCTGGTCATACCCGATACGAATACCGACGCGTCCGGGGAAGTTATCGGCGAGGCGCCGGAATTCTTGTTCGAGCCAACTGTCGCCGCTGCCGAGTAATACGAACTGCAACCGACCCGCGCGCAGGAATTTGGGTAGAGCCTGTACCGCGAGATCGAGACCCTTTTGGTCCCAGAGGCGAGAGATGACTCCCACGAGCGGGGCTTGGGAGTCGTCCGCCAGCTTGAACTGTTTCTGGAGGTCTAGTTTACAGGCGCGTTTACCAGCGAGGTCCTGCGCACTGAAGTTTTTCGCCAAGTGCTTATCCTTCTGCGCATCCCATTCGTCGAGGTCGACGCCGTTCAGGATGCCGTCGAGGTGGCCTTGCCGACGTAGGACGACGTCTTGCAGGCCGAACCCGAAGGCGGGTGTAAGGATTTCTTGGGCGTACGTTGCGCTAACGGTGATGATGCGGTTAGCGTGGAGGATGCCACCTTTGAGGAAGTTCACGCCTCCGAGGCATTCGAGTTCCTCGGGTTTAAAGAGCCATTCGGGTAAGCGTAAGAAGGCCAGGATGCGACGGCTCAGGAGCCCTTGATGTTGCAGGTTGTGGATGGAAAGCACCGTTGCACAGCGTCCGAGTGGCGAAGACTTTAGGGTCGTATTGAGAAGAACCGGGATCAGCCCCGTCGTCCAATCGTGGCAATGGATGACGTCGGGAATCCAGCCCAGCTGGAGGCACGCATCGAGGGCAGCGCGTCCGAAGAAGGCGGCTCGTTCGGCGGTATCTTCGCGGGCCGGGTAGATTTCACGGGCCCCGTAGTAA
>CAIYAN010000371.1 GCA_903924185.1 uncultured Opitutia bacterium
GCCTTTAAGGCTGGGATGACGGGCGCCCGCGAGCATATCTGCGGCTTGCTGAAGCAGGCCGGCTTGGAGATCGAGGTCGTGCCGACGCCACTCCATCCCATCGTGTTGGCTCGGCGCCGTGGTCCAGCCGAATGGCCGCACATCGTGCTTTACGGTCACTACGACGTCCAGCCGGCTGATCCATTGAACCTTTGGACTACGCCTGCCTTTGAACCCGTGGTGCGCGATGGGCGTATCTGGGGCCGCGGTACCGCTGATAACAAGGGCCCGCACCTCGTGGCGGTTGTAGCACTCGCCCAGTTGCTGAAGCGCCGTCCCGACCTCCCGCTCCGCATCACTTTCCTCATTGAAGGCGAAGAGGAAATCGGCTCACCGAGCTTCCCGGAATTCCTGCATAACCATAAGCAGGAACTGGCCGAGGCCGACTGCGTGGTACTTTCTGACACGGCTTCGCCATCGGCCGACCAAATCGTCATCACGACGGGCCTGCGTGGTATCATCGGGCTTGAGGTCGGCCTGACCGGTCCACGTTCCGACCTGCACTCCGGCCTCCACGGCGGGGCGGTCTATAACCCTATCCAGGCCTTGGCGGAACTCTGCGCCTCACTGCACGACGCCGACAACGCGGTGACGGTGGAAGGCTTCTACGACGGTGTGGAACAGCCAACGCGCTGGGAGCGCGAAGAGCTCCGCAAGCTACCCCTCACCGAGGACGACTACCGCCGCTTCTTGGCGGTCGATGAGCTCCACCCCGCCCCAGGCTTGGATGCGCTCGAGGCCGTACGCTTCGCCCCGACGCTGGAGTTCAATGGAATCGGTGGCGGTTACCAGGGCAAGGGCTCCAAGACTGTCATCCCGTCCAAGGTCTTCGCAAAGATTACCTGTCGCCTCGTCCCGGGCCAAGACCCGGTGGTGGTGCATCGCAAGGTGGCTGAGGCCATTCGTGCCCGCGCCCCCAAGGGCGTCCGCGTGGAAATCCAAGAGATGCAGGGCAACGCGGCTTATTACGTTTGTCCGCCGGACCGTCCGAACACGCCGAAGGACCAGAATCCGGTCCTCGCTCGTGCCTTCCGTGAGGCCGATAAGGCCATCGCCCAAGCCTTCGGCAAAGCACCCCTCTACCTGCGTGAAGGGGGCAGCGTGCCCATCATCGGGGACATCCGTCGCGAGACCGGCCTCGACTCAGTTATGATCGGGCTGTTCACGCCTGATTCTAATCTCCACGCCCCGGATGAGAACTTTGAACTCGGGTTGGCCGAGAAGGCCGTGAAGGCCTACGAACTACTCCTCGAGCGTATCGCTGGGACACCGCGTCGCTGAAGCCTAGGTGGTCGGGCACCGCTCTGCAAAAAACCGCCTTAAACCACGTTTTTCGCAGTTCTATACCTTCCTTTAACCTTTCGCCACGGGGCAGAAACTCTCAACATCTCGGCTCTCCACCATGGCCGTCTTCCGCAAGCGTACGCATACCCCGACTCCGAAGAAAAAGGATATCCCGGCCGGTCTCTGGACCAAGTGCCCGCAGTCGGGTGAGATGGTCTATACCAAGGACCTCGAAGCCAATTGGAACGTCTTCCCGGTCAGCGGCTACCACGAGCGCCTATCCACCAAGCGTCGCATCGCCCTTTTAATCGACGACGGCAGCTGGAAGGAAACGGACTCTAAACTATATTCCCGCGACCCCCTTAAGTTCACGGCCGGCGGTTCCTACCCTGAGCGTCTGGCCCAGCACCAGAAGAAGTCTGGCCTGCGCGACTCCGTCATTTGCGGCCACGGCCTCATGGACGGCCTGCCCGTTTCCCTCGCGATCATGGACTTCTCGTTCATGGGTGCGTCGATGGGGTCCGTCGCCGGCGAGAAGGTGACCCGCGCCATCGAGCGCGCCATCAAGATGAAGTGCCCGTGCGTCGTCGTCTGTGCATCCGGCGGCGCTCGCATGCAGGAAGGCATCCTTTCGTTAATGCAGATGGCCAAGACCAGCGCGGCCCTCGCCAAGCTCCGGGCGGCCGGCTTGCCTTATATTTCTGTCCTGACCAATCCGACCATGGCTGGCGTGATGGCCTCGTACGCCACCCTGGGCGATGTCATCGTCGCCGAGCCAGCGGCGCTCATCGGTTTCGCCGGTGCCCGCGTGATTAAGGAAACAACCAACCAGGATCTCCCGGACGGCTTCCAGACCTCCGAATTCCTGCTCAAGCGCGGGCTCATTGACATGATTGTGCACCGCAAGGAGATGAAGGCGAAGCTAGCGAGCCTGCTCCGGGCCTTGGCTCACCGCGCGCCGAAGGGCGGCAAGCGTCGCGCGGCCTAACGGCTCACGGCCGATATGGAAGCGGCCGCCACACTGCGCTGGTTGACGGGATTGCGTAACCTCGGTTCGCGTCTCGGCATCGACCGTATGCGCGCGTTGTCCGAGCGCCTCGGGCGCCCGGAGCGTTGCGCCCCGAGTTTCCACGTAGCCGGCACCAATGGCAAGGGCTCGACCAGCGCGATGATCGAAGCCATCCAGCGTGCGCAGGGCCGCCGGACGGGTTTGTATACCAGCCCGCACCTCGTGGAGATTGGTGAGCGCTTACAAGTCGACCGCGTGCCGACCACAGAAGCCCGCGTGGTCGCCCTCGCCGAGGAGCTCCGCCCGCATTACGAGGCCATCGCTGCGGCCGACGCGGGGTTAGCGCCGACGTTCTTCGAACTCATCACCGCCGCGGCTTGGGTGGAATTTCGAACAAGGCAGGTCGACGTGATAGTCCTGGAGACTGGGCTGGGCGGCCGGCTCGACGCTACGAACATCTGTACCCCCGAGGTTTGCGTGATCACGTCCATTGGACTCGACCACCAAGAATACCTCGGCGCGACGCTCGCGGCCATCGCGGGCGAGAAGGCCGGCATCCTGAAGCCGGGCGTGCCTTGTGTCGTCGGTCAACTCCCCGCCGAAGCGGAAGCGGTCATTGTGCAACGCGCTCGGGAGATTGGGGCACCCTTGCATTTTGTCCGCGACCGTTTTGGGTCGTCGTTGCCAGAGACCAATCTTCTCGGCGCACACCAACGCTGGAATGCGGGCGCCGCTTGGTTGGCGTGTGAGCTAGCCACGCGCCTACCGTTTGACGTGCAGGTAGCGCGGGCGGCCTTGCAGAATGTCGCTTGGGCGGGACGGTGGCAGCGCCTGACGCTGAATGACGGGCGTACTTTGATTATCGACGGTTCGCATAACGAAGAAGGCATCCGCACGATTGAACCCCTCCTCGCGGCGTTAGAAGGCCCAACCATTATCGTGGGCGCCTTGGGCGTAGACCGCGCGCGGCCCCTCGTGGTTGCGGCTGCTCGGCACGCCGCGCGGCTCGTCCTCGTTCGACCCGACAACGAAAGGGCTTGTACCGTCGAGCAACTCGCCGCGCTCGTGCCGGCGGATTTTCGCGGCGAAGTCGTCCGCACCACCGTAGCGGAGCTTTTCCCCTCCGCGGCGACTTGCGCGACCCAAGGGGCGACGGTCGTCGTCCTAGGTTCACTTTATTTAGTGGGAGAAGTCTTGGCGCGGTTTCAAGGGCTCGCTGTGCCGACGTCCGCATGGCAGGATCGCCTGCCGCTTAAGCCATGAGTGGTGAAGATGCTGCGGTCCCGAGTCGTCCCGCCCCCAAGGTCAATCCTGCGGAACTGCCGCAGTGGCTCATCGAGGAGGACGACGATTTCTTCGTCTTCGACAAGCCTGGTTGGCTCGTGTGCCATCCCTCGAAGGATGGGCCTTGGTCCTCACTGGTGGGTGCGGTGCGCGAGTGGAAAGGCTTAACGACCCTGCATTTGGTCAGTCGCCTCGACCGCGAGACCAGTGGCATCATCCTCATTGCTAAGCACGCGGCCGCGGCCTCGCTTTCGCAGACTGCGATGGAGCGTCGCTGGGTCTCGAAAACTTACTACGCCATTCTCAAAGGCGAGCTTCGGGAGCCCGTGCAGGTGGATCAATCGCTGGGCCCGGATGAAACCAGTAAGGTCGTAGTAAAAACTGCGGTCCGCGTCGGGCCTGGTACCTCACCGGCGGCGACGTTCTTCGAGCCTGCCCTCGTGCGAAGTGGCTACACCTTGGCTCGCGTGAGTCCGCACACGGGACGTAAGCACCAGATCCGCGCGCATGCGCTCTGGCTCGGCCACCCGGTCATCGGTGATAAACTCTACGGCGGTGATGACTCACTCTACTTAGAGTTCGTCGAGCAGGGGTGGACGGAGCGTTTAGGGCAAAGCCTCGAGATGGAACGGCAGGCCCTACATGCCGCGCGCCTTGATTTTCGCGCCCCGCTGTTTCAGCGCATCTTCCGCGCGCCCTTGGCTCCGGACATGCGGGCATTCGTGCTTAGCAAGATGGGCGTCGCCGAGTCCGAGCTAGACGCAATCCTGGCGGTTTAGCCGTGGGCGAGGGCGGCGGCGTTGACGGACGTGGCTCCGGCCGCGCGCAGGACCGCTGCGCAAGCATGGAGCGTGGCGCCGGTCGTGAGGACGTCGTCGATGATGACGTAACGTCGGCTGGGGTCGATGGCCTGCCCGCGCTTGAGGCGGAAAGCTTTGGCGACGTTGCGCAGCCGTTTAGTCCGGTCCAAGCGGGTTTGTGATTCCGTGGCAGTATGTTTCTCGAGGAGTGGCGCGACGGTGCAGCCAGGAATGTGGCGGGCGAGGCCCGCTGCGATACGCTCACTCTGGTTGTAGCCACGGGACCACGCTTTCTCCGTATGGAGCGGAACGGGCACGAGGATGGACCCAGCGAGGTGACGGCGGAACAGCTCATCCGTGGCGGCCGCTGCCACCAAGTCATCGGCCAAGTAGGGCGACCGCTCGTATTTGATGCGGTGGAGGATGTGTCGGACCGGCCCTTGGGCCCGGAAGGCACAAATCGCTCGGTCAAAGGCGGGGTGTAGTTCAGCGCAGTGGGGGCAGCTCCGATCGCCTTCTAGCCAGCCGTCAAAGGGGTGGCCACAGGTCAGGCAACGAGGGTCGGTGATGCGAGGGAGGGCGGCGAGTCCCTCGACGGAAAGGTGCCTGAACAGCCCTTGATCCAGTGGCATTTGCGTGACCGCACAGTCTCGTGGGAAGATGAGGTCAAGCAGGCCCCGGTCGAGGGCATCAAGCAGCTCCATCAGCTTCCTCCCTTAACCAAGCCGCCTTGCGGCGAGTGCCCCAAGCGAACCCGCCCGGTCCATGAGCGGCA
>CAIYAN010000372.1 GCA_903924185.1 uncultured Opitutia bacterium
GCCCGCCTTCAATGCCTGCCTGCCTTCCCGCAGCTGGAACAGCTACGACATCGAGTGGACCGCTCCGCGCTTCAATGCCGACGGCACTGTCGCCAGCAAGGCTCGCATCACCGTCGTGATGAACGGCGTCAAGGTGCAGGACGGCACCGAGTATATCGGCCCGAGCAGCCATAAGAAGAATCCCCCTTACGTGAAGCACGACGATAAGCTCCCGCTTGCGCTGCAATTCCACGGTGACCCTGTCGAGTTCCGCAACATGTGGGTCGTCGAGAAGAAGTAAGCGGCCTGGGCCAGCCCCATGGACTTGACGAAGAAGCTGATTGCTCTCCTGGCCCTTGGGCTGGTCTTCTACCTTATCGAGCGGATCATGGGGGCACGCCGGCGGCCGGGTTTCTTCCGGCCCGGCATGCTCACCGATGCGGCCTATTTCTTCACGATCGAGCTGTTCAAGCAGGCCTCCCGGTTTCTGCTGATCGGGCCGTTCATCCTCTTGGTCATCGGCGGCGTCACGACCGGTGAAGAGCTGAAGGCGCAGCTGTATCAAGGCTTCGGCCCGGTGGCCGCCCAGCCGCGCTGGTTGCAGGCGATCGAGATCTATCTCCTCGTCGATTTCATTGACTACTGGTTGCACCGGCTCTTCCACACCGGCGCCTGGTGGCCGTTCCATGCGGTGCACCATAGTTCCGAGCACCTCGACTGGCTCTCGGCCGTCCGCGTGCATCCCGTCAACGAGGCCGTCAACAAGCTCGCTCCCGCCGTGCCCTTGCTCTTCCTCGGCTTCGATCCGACCGTGACGGCGGGCGTCGCCGGCTTCCTGACTTTCTACGCAATCTTCCTGCATGCCGACGTCGACTGGGATTTCGGCCCGCTGCGTTCCGTCATCGCCACGCCGGTCTTCCATCGCTGGCACCACTCGAAGGACCCGCAGGCCATCGACAAGAACTTCGCCGGCCTGCTGCCGCTTTGGGATATTCTTTTCGGCACTTATTACATGCCGCGTGACCGAATGCCTTGCGACTTCGGCGTGCCGGAAAAGGTGCCGACAGGCTATTTCGGCCAGCTCTGGCACCCGTTCGTCGGTTGGTTCAAGCGCAAGGGGCCGCCGGCCGCCTGAGGCCAAGGCTCTTCCCCGTTTGCATTGGGCGTCCCAGTCGTTAAGTTGGATGGCTTAGACGATGTATCCTCAGGACCTCCGTGAAAACTGGCATGCCGGACAAGGCCGCTGGAAAGATGTGCCCGCCGCGGAATGGAACGACTGGCATTGGCAGTTGCGTAACCGCATCACGACGCTGGCCCAGCTGGAAGAGATGCTCGAACTCACCAAGGAGGAGCGGGAAGGGTGCCTCTTCGCTCCGCACAAGCTCTCGCTTTCGATCACACCGCATTTCTTCAACCTGATCGACCCTAAGGACCCGAACTGCCCGGTCCGTCGTCAGGTCATCCCGCGCATCGAGGAATCCTATGTCGCCCCGGGCGAATCCGAAGACCCGGTCGGTGAAGAAGGCACCATGCCCGTCCCAGGCATCGTCCACCGCTACCCGGATCGCGTCCTGTTCCTGGTGACCGACCGCTGCGCTTCCTATTGCCGTTATTGCACGCGCAGCCGCCTCGTCTCCAACGCGCAGGCCTATGATTTCCACCCCGAGCTCGAGGCCGGTCTGAAGTATATCGAAGCGCATACCGAGATCCGCGACGTGCTGCTCTCCGGCGGCGATCCGCTGCTGCTTTCCGACGCCAAGCTGGACGCACTCCTCGGACGCCTCCGCGCGATCAAGCACGTTGAGTTCATCCGCATCGGCTCGCGCATCCCGGTCTTCCTGCCGCAGCGCATCACACCGGAGCTCGCCGAAGTCTTCCGCAAGCACGGACCAATCTGGCTCAGCATCCATACCAACCATCCTAAGGAGATCACCCGCGAACTCGCCACGGCCTGCGAACGCCTGTCTTTCGCCGGTGTGCCCCTCGGCAATCAGTCCGTGTTGCTCGCGGGCATCAATGACGATGCCGAGGTCATGAAGTCCCTCGTGCACCGCCTGCTCATGATGCGCGTACGTCCGTATTACCTTTACGCCTGCGACCTCATCGAAGGCTCGACCCATTTCCGCGCGCCGATCCAGAAGGGTATCGACATCATCCGCGC
>CAIYAN010000373.1 GCA_903924185.1 uncultured Opitutia bacterium
AAAGGTGGTCCAGGAGTGGTAGCCGTACTGGACGGAACCGGTGGCGAAGTTCGGGTCGACCGTCTGGCTGCCGGCGGCACCGATGAGGACCTGCTTCGGGAAGGCAGCGGATTCATTGAGCTGGTCGGCTTCAACGTACCAGAGCTCTGCAGAGTTCAAATTAGAATTGTAGGAGAGGACAGCACCGAAGTCAGCAACCGAGTTGGCCTGGGTCGGAGCGGTGAGGCTCCATGCACCCTGCTTGACGAACTTATTGCCCGTCGAGGCGAAGGCGATATAGGACTGGGCGATATTTCGCACCTTGGTCTGGGCGGTGGACTGCTTGGCCTTCTTCATGACGCCTTGTACGCCAGGGAAGAGAACAGCGGCCAGGATGCCGATGATCGCGATAACGGTCAGCAGCTCAATGAGCGTGAAGCCTTTGCGGTTACGAATAGGGGGATTCATGGGGTTAGTGGGGTAGAAAATAAGAATAGGGGGTAGAAAAAGGAATGAAAGCGAAAAAGTGCGGAACAAACTCAATAGGGCAAGGGGAAACGGGCACACAGAGCCGAGGCAATGGCCTTACCTTCTTCGATTTTCGCCGGATTGGAGGGATCCGAGAGTACTACGGCGATGGCTTGGGCAATTTGGCACATTTCCGATTCCTTCATGCCACGAGAGGTCACCGCAGCCGTGCCGACGCGGATGCCACTGGCCTGGAAGGGGCTTCGGGTCTCGTCCGGCACCGTATTCTTGTTGGTGGTGATGTGGGCGGCATCGAGCGCGAGCTGGGCATCCTTACCGGAGACATTAGGATGGCTCTTACGCAAGTCAATGAGGCTCAAGTGGTTATCCGTACCGCCGCTGATTAAACCGAAGCCATGACCGACGAGGGCGTCGGCGAGCGCCTTCGAATTAGCCACCACTTGGCGGGCGTAGGCCTTGAATTCCGGAGTCGCACACTGAGCAAAACAGACGGCCTTGGCGGCAATAACGTGCTCCAAGGGGCCACCCTGGGCACCCGGGAAGACCGCCGAGTCGACGGCTTTAGCATGCTCAGCCTTACACAGGATCAAGCCGCCACGCGGACCGCGCAGGGTCTTGTGCGTGGTCGTGGTGACGAAATCAGCAAACGGCACGGGCGAAGGATGCACGCCAGCGGCGACGAGGCCAGCGATGTGCGCGATGTCAGCAAGCAGGAGCGCACCGTTCTCCTTGGCAATTTGACCGAAACGCGCGAAGTCGATTTCGCGAGCGTAAGCAGACGCACCCACGGTGATCATCTTCGGCTTTTCACGCGCAGCCATCTCGGCGACTTCATCGTAATTGATGCGGCCATCAGCGCCGACGCCGTAGTGGACAGCGGTGTAAAGCTTGCCCGAGAAGTTAGCGGAATTGCCGTGCGTGAGGTGCCCGCCGTGCGACAGGTTCATCGTCAGAATCTTATCACCAGGCTTAATGCTCGCAAAGTAAACGGCGGCGTTGGCTTGGCTGCCCGAGTGCGGCTGGACGTTAGCGTGGTCAGCACCGAAGAGAGCCTTCGCACGGTCAATCGCCAGCTGCTCGATTTTGTCGACCTGTTCGCAACCACCATACCAGCGCTTACCAGGGTAGCCTTCGGCATACTTGTTCGTCAGCACGCTGCCCTGCGCTTCCATGATCGCAGGCAAGGTGAAGTTCTCCGAGGCAATCAGTTCAAGGTGCGTCTGCTGACGGTTGAGCTCGGCCTTGATAAGGGCGGCGATTTCTGGGTCGAGTTGGGCGAGCGGAGTGCGGCTGATGGCAGTCATGAGAATAGGGAGATAGGTGAAAGATGCGGAAGCAAGCGTGACAACGGAAAAGGCGGGCAATTATCCACAGGACTCCATCTTGGCGACGCGACGATCATGGCGCCCACCCTCGAACTGGGCCGCCAAGAAGGCTTCGGCACAGGCCAAAGCCAAAGGTAGGTCGACATATTTAGCCCCCAAACACAGGACGTTCGCGTCATTATGGCGACGGCTCAGCTCGGCGGCGTCGGCGCTCTGCACCAAGGCAGCCCGGATGCCGGGGACCTTGTTGGCGGCAATCGAGATACCGATGCCGGTCGTGCAGACGAGGAACCCGAACCGGGCACGGCCCGAGGTCACGTCCGCGCCGACGGCGTGGGCGTAGTCGGGATAATCACAGGAGGCCTCGGTCTCGGTACCACGGTCGAGGATGGTGTAGCCTTTGGCACGCAAGGCAGCCATGAGATCCCGGCGCAGGGCCAAGCCTCCATGGTCGCTGCCAAAGGAAAGGGTCAAAGGGGTGGTCATGGGCGGATAAAATGGTGCTTCAGCAAAGCCAGCAAGGCGGGGATGGCTTCCACCATCGAGTCGCGGCATTCTTCGTAATCGCGGTAACCGCCGCCAAAGGGATCAGGAATATTACGGTCCGCGCCTTCGGGGAGGACGTCCCGTAGAAGCAGGACGTGCTCAGGCAAGACGTCGAAACGTTGCCGGAGCGCCG
The DNA here is from genome assembly GCA_903924185.1 of uncultured Opitutia bacterium. Classification (GTDB taxonomy): domain Bacteria; phylum Verrucomicrobiota; class Verrucomicrobiia; order Opitutales; family UBA953; genus UBA953. The sequence goes on from CAIYAN010000373.1 coordinate 2,473, forward strand.
CGAGGTGCGATTCAGTCATCCCAAAGACGACGAGGCTACAATCCAAGTCGGCCTGCGACAGGAGACGGCTCCGGTGGCTTTTGAGGTCCTGTCCAATGCGCTGCATCGTCTTCACCGAGTTCGGTGAGGCCGGATCGCCCGGGTGCGCCGCTAAGCCGAACGAAGCGACTTTCAATTTCTCCAGTCCGCCGGCCCGCTTCGCCAAAGCCGCGCGCAACAATGCCTCCGCCATCGGACTGCGACAGGTATTCCCTGTGCAGACAAACGTCACGGTATCGCGTTCGACTGGCATGGACGAGAGGGTGTCGAGGCGGTGGGGCGGTTCAACCCGTAATCAGACCGCGCCGTCGCGGCGGAGCTGGCGGTAGCCGATGTCCCGACGGTAATGGCAGCCCGTGAACTGGATTTGCGGCACCACCGCGTAGGCCTTTTGAGCGGCTTCCGCCAAAGTGGCGCCATGAGCGACGACGCCGAGTACGCGCCCGCCCGAGGTCACGACCTGGCCATCGGGCAAGCGTTTGGTGCCACCGTGGACGATATCCACGCCCGCAGGGAGCTGCGGCGGCAAAGTGATGACGTCGCCTTTACGGATTTCGCCAGGATACCCGCCCGCAGCGAGGACGACGATGATGGTCGAACCCGGACGCAGCCGGACCGAAGCCGAACGGAAGGTGCCGGCGGCGATGGCCTCCATGATTTCGACCGGGTCGGTCTCCAATGAGGGCATGAGCACTTGGCATTCGGGGTCGCCAAAACGGACATTGAATTCGACCACCCGCGGGCCAATCGAAGTCACCATGATACCGACGTAGAGTGTCCCGCGGTAATCAATGCCATCGGCCTTTAAACCACGCAAGGTGGGCACGATGATCTCCTCCCGCAAGCGGCGCTCGACTTCTGGCGTGACGACGGTCGTCGGCGCATAGGCACCCATGCCACCCGTATTCAGGCCGGTATCGCCTTCGCCCACGCGCTTATGGTCCTGACTCGGCGGCAGCATGAGATACTCTTCGCCGCAGACCATGAGCATGATCGAGGCTTCCTCGCCCTGCATGAATTCCTCGATGACGACTTCATCGCCCGAGCTCCCGAAGACCTTCGCTTCCATCATATCGCGCAAAGCCGCTTCAGCTTCCGCGTGATTCATCGCAATGACGACGCCCTTCCCGGCCGCCAAACCCGAGGCCTTGATGACAATGGGGACGGGTTGCTGACGGACATAGGCGAGGGCTGGCTCCAAGGATTGGAAGGTCTCAGCGGCCGCGGTGGGAATCTTATGACGAAAGAGGAAGTCTTTGCTGAAGGCCTTACTGGCTTCGAGCCGCGCTCCCGCTTGTAAAGGACCGTACGCCTTGACGCCCGCCGCTTCGAGGACATCGACCACCCCATGGGCCAACGGTACCTCTGGGCCGACGATGACGAACTGCGTACCCGTGCGGCGGACGAGGTCGAGGACCGCGGCGCCGCTGTTGATGTCGACCTCCAGACATTCGGCTTCGAGTGCCATGCCGCCATTACCGGGAGCCACGCGGACCTGACCGACGCGGGGGCTACGGAGGCAGGCCTTGAGCAGCGCGTGCTCACGGCCGCCTGAACCAAGGATGAGCACGTCGATTTTGTCCTGCGGAGCCATGCCCCTATTCCTGCCGCAGAGCCGCCTTAAGGGAATAAAAAAGAGGCCCGGCTCAAAATTGAACCGGGCCAGCTTCAAATTGGTGCTCAGGCCGGGACTTGAACCCGGACACCTTACGGCACATGCACCTCAAGCATGCGTGTCTGCCATTCCACCACCTGAGCAATCTAAGGAAGGTGGAAAGTGGAACACCCGGGCATCAGTGCA
>CAIYAN010000374.1 GCA_903924185.1 uncultured Opitutia bacterium
CTCAAGGCCTCGTCGAACTCTCAAATGCGGCCAAGACGGGCTCTCCTGCCCGCCGCCAAGGTGCCTGGAAGGCTCTCGCTAAGTTGCAGGCTCCGGGCGTCGAAACTCTGTTTGCTGACCAGCTCTCGGCCCTCGGTGCCGACAAGGGCGTCTCGCCGGCTGCGATTGAGTTATTGGAAGCCGCTGCGGCCCGTCCAGAGGCCTCCGTCAAGGATGCCTTGGCTAAGCTGAAGACCGCTTTGGCTGACCCGAGTAACACCTTGGCCAAGTGGATGCCGGCCCTCGAAGGCGGCGACGCCACCAACGGCTTCGCGCTCTTCCAAGCCTTGCCTGCTGGTCAGTGCCTGCGTTGTCACCGCGCCTCGGCCGACTCCCATGCCGCGGGCGGTGAAGCCGGCCCGAACCTTGCGGGCATCGCTAAGCGTGGCGATCGCCGTTACCTCCTCGAGTCGGTCGTCCAGTCCTCGGCCCAGGTTGTCTCTGGTTATGGCACCGTGAATATCGACCTCATCAATGGCGGTGCGCTCACTGGCACGTTGCTGCAGGAGAAGCCTGACTTCGTCGATGTCGATGTCGCTGGCAACCGCTGGCGGATCGCCCGTAAGGACGTGAAGGCCATGACCGCGCCCGTTTCTGGCATGCCCGCCTTGGATAGCGTCCTGTCGCTCAATGAAGTCCGTGACCTCGTCGCTTGGATGGCCACGCTCGAGAAGGGCGCCGCTGCGGTGAAGGCTCCTGAGCCTAAGCCGCTCGATATCTCGACCATCAAGCCCGTTGTCCACGCCGCTGGTATCGACCCGGCCGTGATGGCGCTCGGTAAGCAGCAGTTCGTTACGTGCTCGGCCTGTCACGGCCCGAACGCTGAAGGTGGCCCCATCGCTCCGCCCCTCGCTAAGTCGAACTGGGTGAACGGCCCCGTCGAGAACCTCATCCGCATCCAGCTCCGCGGACTGCAGGGTCCGATCACCGTCTCGGGTAAGGAGTATAAGCTCCCAGGCCCGATGCCGGCTCAGGCCTATCAGACCGACGAGCAGATCGCAGCCGTCCTGACCTATGTCCGTAATACCTTCGGCAATGCCGCTTCACCGGTGAAGCCCGAGCAGGTCAAGGCTCTGCGCAGCGAAGTCGGCAAGTCCCCGCTGACTGAGGCCGACCTCGTCCCGGCGAAGTAAGCCGCGTAGTTTCAAAAGCAAAAAGGCCGGACGGAGGGAACTCCGCCCGGCCTTTTCGTTGGCGTCAGCTCAGCCTACTTCCTGATTCTGACTTCGAGGAGACTCGCGCGTTTATCGTCCCGGACGCTCACGCCAAGCAGGTCTTTAGCCGAGATGACGATGGCGGCTTGCGGACGGGTCGTGAAGGTCTGCTTCTCGCCGCGGATGACCTGAACTTCCGCGTTAAGGTAGCCATTATTTAGTCGCACGTTCTTGAACTCAATCGTCGTAGCCACATCGGTTTCGGGAAGCGTATGCAGCAGGACGAACTCGTTCGGGAACTTCGGCGTCACCGCGTTCTTTCCGTTCACGGGGGCGGGGTGGAAGGTCGCCGCAAAATCCGCTTCGGTGCTGATCATTTTGGTCACGGGCTTATCCGACTTTAACGTCACGAAGAAGCGCTCTAA
>CAIYAN010000375.1 GCA_903924185.1 uncultured Opitutia bacterium
ACGGCGCGTACCTCAACGCCGTCCGCGACTACACCCGCGCCCTGGAAGGGCGTAATGCTTTACTCAAGACGGACCGCCCCCAGGAAGACGCCATCCGCGCCTTTGAAAAAACCATGCTCGCGCCGGCCACACTCATGGTGGAGACCCGAGCCAAGGTCCTACCTGAACTGGCGACTACCCTGCGTGAGGCGTGCGCCCGGGCGGGCTTCCCCGATAAAGGCGCTGACCTCACCTATTTACCGGATACCCCCGCCGACCAATTGGCGGACACGTGGGCGAGGCTACGAGGCGTCGACCAAGCAACGGGCTCAACCTTGAAGGGCCCGCAGCGCGACGACTTTGGCATCTTCTTTGGAGGCCAAGACGCCGCCGACTACGCCTCCGAGGGACAGCAACGACTCCTCGTGCTCGCCCTCTGCTTGGGCCGCCTCAGTCGCGATGCCAGCCGTGCCCCGACCCCACCCGTCATTCTAGCCGATGACGTCCTGGGGGAGCTGGACGACACCCGCAGGCGGGCTTTCTGGCAGGAAGTCGGGGAAACCCACCAAGTCATCGCCACGGGCACGGTTCCACCCCCCTCCGGCGACTGGCGGACCTACCGGGTTAGCCAAGGGGTCTACGTCAGGGACTGATTTTGGCGTTGTTTTATCATTTTCGGAGCCCTTGGATACGGGGATGAAGGATTTCCTCCTGTACGCCTCGGTTGTCGTTCTCTTCCTCGTCTGCCTCTTGGTCGTCTTGATCATCCTGATGCAACGTCCGTCGGCTAACGCCGGCATGGGCTCAGCCCTCGGTGGTGGTGCGGCTGAATCCGTCTTCGGCGGTGAATCCGCTAACGTCCTCTCCAAGATGACGACCACCCTCACAGTCATTCTCTTCATCCTCAGTTTCGGGCTCTACCTCGGATTCGTTGCTCGCGAAAAGAAAGCGCCTTCTGCCCTCCCGCCTGCTGCCGTGACGACGACCAAGCCAGCCACCCCCGAGGTGCCGGCCGCTACGACTGCGACGACTCCCGCTGCTCCGGCTCCGACCGTTCCAGCCACCACGGCTCCAGCTGCTCCGGCCGCGAAGGCCCCTGAGGCCCCCAAGGTTCCGGCTGTTCCGGCTCCGGCCAAGTAATCAGCGATGCGCACCACCCTGCTCAGCCTGACTTTTCGCTGGGCGGTGTTGCTGTTGACGTTACCGCTGCCCGCCCAACTGAGTTCGGTGGATGAGCGCTACGCGCGGCTAACGCCAGCGGAAGCCCCCGAGGTGCTGACTCAATTCCGAGCCTCACGCCTGCCAGCTGACACCTGCCTTAAGGTCACGATTACCCATAAGCCACGCCGTGGTGACGACGCTGTGCCTGTTCATGGTTTGCTTTGGGTGGGTTGGGCCGACGGTGGTCCGCGGGTGCGCTTCGAAGCGCGCGATAACCAAGGCCGTCAGGTTTACGCCTTCATTGCTAAGAAGAATGCCCAGACCAGTAGGCTCTGGGTCTCGCAGAACGGCCAGCCGGCCCAAGCCGTCACCGCAGTCGGACTCGGCACTCCGCTGGCGCCCGGCCTACTCCTAACGCCCTTCGACCTGCACCTGCCTTTCACCCATTGGGAAAAGTCCGACTATGTCTCAACGGAACGCGTGGTGGGCCGGCCCGCTCACGTTTACCTAGCCAAGAACCCGCAGCCGGGCGCACCGACGCAAGTGAGGTTCGCCCTCGACCGTGCCTACGGCGCCATGCTGAGCGCAATTTCGGAAGATGCACAAGGCAAGGCCCTGCGCAC
>CAIYAN010000376.1 GCA_903924185.1 uncultured Opitutia bacterium
CGTCCACCGTGGACGCCTGCGCCCGGCCCGAGGTCGATGATGCGATCGGCGGCACGCATGGTGTCTTCGTCGTGTTCGACCACGAGGACAGTGTTGCCGCGGTCACGGAGGTCGCGGAGCGACTCGATGAGTCGATCATTGTCGCGCGGGTGTAGGCCGATACTGGGCTCGTCGAGGACGTAGAGCGCGCCCGAAAGGGTCGAACCGAGCTGGGCGGCGAGACGGATGCGTTGGGCTTCACCACCCGAGAGCGTGTCGGCGCCACGGTCCAACGCGAGGTAGCCTAGGCCCACGGAACTCAGGAACTTAAGGCGGGCGGCAATCTCAGGCAGGAGTGCTCCGACCACCGCCTTTTCGCGGGGGCCCAAGGTTAGGCCACCGAGGTAAGTGAGCGCTTCGTCCGGTTGGAGGCGCAGGAGATTCGGGAGCGAAAGGCTCTTGCCGCCTTTGCCTTGTAATTTAACCGAGCGGCCAATGGGACCCAGGCGTTCGCCTCGGCACGTGGGACAGACGGCTTCGCCCACGCGATCCGCCAGAGCATTTTCATTGAGAGTCTCTTCTTCGTCGGCGGCGAAAGTGGTCACTTCGAGCCCGTGCCCGCGACAGTCGGGACACCACCCACGAGGGGAGTTCCAAGAGAGATGCTTGGGGTCAACCTCTGGATACGATTCACCGGTGGCGGGGTCGCTGCGTGAGGTGGAGAGGAAGGCGACCTGCTGGCCACGTTCGTCAATAAGCAGACAGGCCCCTTTACCGGCGAGGAGCGTCACGCGCACCAGCGTGCGTAGGGCTTTCTCTCCGCTCTCTTCGGTTTCATCGGGGTGTACGATGGTACCGTCTGAGCGCAGTATCGCGAAGACCGCGTCGACATCGTGTTCGCGGTAACGGTCGAGCCCTTCAAAGCCCGCGACGGGCGTCAGCTTACCGTCGCAGCGCATGAGGCGGAGCCCCTTGTTCTCCGCCCATTCGGCGAGCGGACGGTGATGGCCCTTGCGGGACCGAACCAGTGGCGCCGCCAAGAGTAGCTTGCCTTTCTTTAAGGCCTGTAAGCGTTTGGCGACGAGTCGGATGACGGCGTCTTCCGTCATCTCCTCCAGTGGTTCGCCGGTGACGGGGCTATGGAGTACGCCCGCTCGCGCGAACAAGACGCGCAGGTATTGGGCGACTTCCGTGACGGTGGCGACGGTTGACTTAGAGGAGCCCCGCGTGACGCGCTGTTCAATGGCCACGGTCGGCGGCAGGCCAGTTAAGGAGTCGATGTCTGGCTTAGGTAACTGCTCGACGAATTGGCGCGCGTACGCGGAGACGCACTCCAGGAAGCGGCGTTGGCCTTCGGAGAAAAGAATATCGAAAGCTAAAGACGATTTGCCCGAGCCCGACACGCCGGTCATGACCGTTAGGGAGCCGTGCGGAATCTCGAGCGAGACATCACGCAGGTTGTGCTCACGGGCGCCCCGCAAGGAAATGCTGGTTGGTCTAGGTTTGGCTGTCCGCGTATCCGGCGTCGCAAACGCAGCGTCGCCCGCCGCTAGGAAGTTCCCCGTCGTCGTACCCGCTTTGGCCACCTGTGCGGGCGTGCCTTCGGCGACCAGCAGGCCGCCGCCAGGGCCGGCTTCGGGGCCCATTTCTAAAATCCAGTCGCAAGCCTTGAGCACGTCGAGGTGGTGCTCCACGACGATGAGCGAGTGACCGGCGTCAGCTAGACGATGGAGCAGAGCAATCAAGCGGGCGACGTCTTCGCGGTGCAGTCCGGTTGTTGGTTCATCGAGCAGCAACAAGGCGCCGGGCTTACGTGGGTCGAGGCGACCGAGGTAGCGGACGAGCTTGAGGCGCTGGGCTTCGCCGCCGGAAAGTGTGGTCAGTGGTTGGCCAAGGGAAAGGTAGCCGAGGCCGACCTCCTCGAGGACCGCGAGCTGTTGGCTGGCCGGCGTCCGTCCGCCAAGGAACGCCCGCACTTCCGTGACGGACATGGCCATGAGGTCACCCACCGACTTGCCGTCAAACTGAAAGGCCAGCACCTCATCCCGGAAGCGCTTGCCGTTACAGGAGGGGCAGGGCAGTGCTACGTCGGAGACGAATTGCATCTCGACCGTCTCCCAGCCTGCGCCGCCGCAGCGTTCACAACGCCCTTCGCCGGCATTGAACGAAAAATGCGAAGGCGTTAAGCCGGCGGCCTTCGCTTCTTCGGAGTTACCGAGTAAGTTACGAATCGCATCCCAAGCCCCTACATACAATGCGGGGTTCGAGCGTGGGGTGCGGGTCGCAGGTGATTGGTCGACGAGCGCAACTTCCTCGTGCTCGCGGTCGAACTTAAGTTTACCATGCCCTTGGGCCGATGTGTCGCCTGATTCCGGATCTCGGCGGCCGATGACTTGGTGCAAGAGCGTGGATTTGCCTGAGCCGGAAACGCCGCAGAGGCCGACGAGCCGTCCGAGCGGGAGCGTGCAGGAGAAGTCACGGAGGTTATTGACCGTGGCGCCTTCGATTCGCAGGCGGGGCGTGGTGTCGGTGACTGGGCGGGGTGCCCGCGTGGCCGGTTGGCTACGGCCGCTCAGCCAGGCGCCGGTCACGGAATCTTTGGCCTTGAGGATGCCCGTCGGTTTCCCCGCGTAAACGAGATGACCACCGGCTGCCCCTGGCCGTGGGCCGATTTCGATGAGCCAATCGGCCGCGCGCATGACGGATTCATCATGCTCGACGACGACGACGGTGTTACCTTGTTCGACGAGGCTGCGGAGGATTCCGACCATCCGTGAAAGGTCGCGCGCGTGCATGCCGACGCTGGGTTCATCGAGTACGAAGACCGTATCCGCTAGGCAGGCGCCGAGGCAGGAGGTCAGGTTGACGCGTTGGACTTCGCCGCCGGAAAGCGTTCGGGAGAGACGATCAAGCGCGAGGTAACCGAGGCCGACGGCTTCGAGGTAGCCCAGGCGGGCGAGCATGGCCTCGAGTGCGTGGTCGGCCGGGTGGCGTGAGTCCTTCGGGGCGTAGGGGCGGAGTAATGTGCGTAGCTCGGTAACCGGCAGTGCATAAAGTTCGGGCAGGCTCCGGCCATGCCAGCGCCACCAGAGCGACTCCTCGCGGAAACGTTGGCCACGGCACTTGGGGCATTCCTCGTAGGCGCGCCAGCGCGACAGGAACACGCGGACGTGCATCTTGTAGGTGCTTGATTCCAGCCACCGGAAGAAGCCGCGGATGCCGTACCACTTAGATTCCCATTCACCGGTCACGTACGTGGGGTCACCGTCTTCAAGGTAGCGTCGGTGGGCTACGGCCAGTTTATTCCAAGGCACATCCAGTGGGATGCCCTTCTTCTTACAGGCCTTGGCCAAGTCGCGTTGGCTTTCGCCGTAGACATTGCCTTGGAAGGGAGCGACCGCGCCTTCAGCGAGCGTGAGCTTGGGGTCTGGGATGATTTTCTTCCAGTCGAGGCCGATGACGCGGCCAAAGCCCCGGCAATCTGGACAAGCGCCGATGGGAGAATTAAACGAGAAGAGTGCGGGCGTGGCTGGGCGGAAGCGACGGCCATCGACTGGAGATTCGAGGATTTCGCTGAAGCGCCCGATTTCGACGCCCGCGTCCGTCAGCAGGCGCATGCGGCCACCGCCAAGACGAAAGGCAACCAAGGCGGCCTCATGGAAGCGCGAAGCCTCTGCGGCCGAAATGGTGAGGCGATCTTGAATGATAAGCGCCTCATCGGCATCCTCTGGAATGGCTTCCTCGCCGAGGCGGAGTCGTTGGCCGGACACGAACGCCCGCGTGAAACCAGCGCGCACAAATTCTTCGGCGATGGCTGGCCAAGCGAGCCCGGCTGGCTTCTGCACGGCGAAGGCTAGGACGACCGCTTGGCCGACGTGTGCTTGTAGACAGGTGTCCCATGCGGCCGCGGGGCCTTGCGGGATGACTGGTTGACCGCTGGCGGGATCAAGCAACTCGGCGCGGTGGGCGAACCAGACCTTAAACCAATCGCAGAGCTCGGTCATCGTTCCGACCGTCGACCGCGAGGTCCGGACGGCATTCCCTTGCTTGATGGCGACGGATGGACGGACGTTTTCGGCCGAGTCGAGGGCGGGCGCTGGCAGTAGTTCGAGGAATTGTCGGACGTAGGGGCTGAAGGTTTCGACGTAACGGCGTTGGCCTTCGGCATGCAAAGTGTCGAAGACGAGCGAGGATTTGCCGGCCCCGCTGAGGCCTGTCACGACCACCAGCTTCCCGATCGGGATGTCGATATCGAATCCCTTTAGATTGTTTTGGCGGACTCCGCGGAGTCGAATGGCATTGGGTTGGGCGGCAGGCATCGGGACCCACCAACGGACACAAAACCGCCTAATAGGCAAACCTCCTAGCGAGAGACCTTAGGCACCACCCCAGCCGGGGTGACAATCGCATGGAGGCAGTGGTCGTGGCTTTCGACCGGGACCTCGGGGGCGATTTGAAACTCGAAGCCATAGCCCACGGCGAACGCCGTCGGCTTAGCTTGGTTGAGTAGACGATCGTAAAAGCCGGCGCCGTAGCCCAGGCGGTGTCCGTCGGCGGCGAAGGCGAGCCCGGGGACTAAGAAGAGGTCGACCTCGGTGACCTCGCGTCGCGGTGCGCTGGGTGCAGGCTCTAAGATGCCGAGGTGCGAGGAGGACAGGGAGCTCAGGTCAGAGACCTCGTGCAGGCTCAAGGTGCCGTCGGGCCGGGCGCGGGGTAAGATCAGCACCTTGGCTTCATCCAACGCCGTCTGGAGTAATCGGTGGGTCCCTAGTTCGTGTTTAAATGACGCGTAGAGGCAGACGACCCGGGCTACGGACCACTGCGGTAATGCTAATAGGACCCTTGCTGCCTGGGCCGCCTGCTGCTCGTGCGCTGCGGGCGAGAGCTCAGCCCGTAACGCTTTCATTTCGGCGCGGAGCTGGGCTTTGGCCGCACGCAAGTCCATGTCCCTAGAAAAGCCGATTTAACGTCAGAGTCAACAGGACCACTGGGAGGTAGAGAATCGACGCGAGGAAGAGTGGCTTAGCGACCTCTGCCCGGCGGTGCGGCAATGCGAAATCGAGGCTCAGTTTGAAGAACCACGCCCCCGCCAGTAGCGAAATCCAGAGAAAGGGGCTCTTGAAGCCTCCGAGGTGCCCCGTGTAGCCCGGCTCGAAGAACGTCATCGCGATCTTACCAGCGACAAAGATCATCGGGATGATGAACGCCATGGCCCAGAGCGAGGCGGATCGCCCGGAGGGGTCGTCGACGGTCGCGACCTTGAAGCCGCCGCGGGCGTAGTCGTCACGGCACATCACGGCGAGGGCCATGAAGTGGGGAATCTGCCAGCAGAAAAGCAGGGCGAAGAGGAGCCACCCCATGGCATCGATATCGCCATTCGGATGGCCTTGGCCGAGCTTAGCGGCCGTGCCGATAATGGGTGGGATGGCGCCGGGCAAAGAACCGACGAGCGTGCACCAAGACGTCACCGACTTAAGTGGCGTGTAAAAAAGGAGGTAGCTTACGATGGTGGCCAGCGTCAGGAAGCCCGCTAAGGCATTGGCGCCGTTCCAGACCAGCGTCACGCCGGCGATGCAGAGTGTTCCTCCGAAAAGTAGGACGATGCCGGGGTGGACGACCTTAGCGGGGATGGGACGATTCTTCGTCCGTTCCATCCGCGCGTCAGCTTCGCTTTCCCACCACATGTTGAGCGCGCCGCAACCGCCGGCTGCTAAGGCCGTGCCCACGGCGAGCGAGACGAGTACGCGGGCGTCGGTTAAGCCTTGTGGATTACTGCAAAAGTAGCCGGCCAGCGCCGTCAGGACGGAAAGGAACGACAACCGGGGCTTGGTTAACTCCCAGAGGGCGGCAGGAAGAGATCCAGCGCGTTCGCTCATGCACTTGTCGTGGCGGCTTTCCTCAACGGGTTAAAGGCAAATCGGAGCGCACCGCTCAGGCTTCGGAAGACTTAGCTCGGTGGACCAGGGCGGCTTGGGCGCAAACGGTCGAGAATAAGGCGGCTCCCACCACTAGGTGGATGGTGCGGACGTGCGGATTGAGGGGTAGGACGATGCTCAGAACGCCCAGCGAAATCTGAACGCCTAGGAGTAGGGCGAGGGGGACCCATCGACTGGCGCGCCTTTCCCCGGTGGCGGCGAAGACGAGTACCGCTACACCGGCGACGAGCGCGCCGGAGCGGTGGAATAGGTTTATCAACCAGGGAAGCCCGTCGCCGGCCGGCAGGAATAGTTCGGGGAGGCTTCCGCTAGTCACCCAAGAAGTAAAATGGTTCTGGCGCATGATCGCTCCAAAAATGATGACCGTAAAGACCGCACCGGCGGCGACCTTGGCGGCAAGTCGTTCCCGTGGTTGGGCGGGGTTCACTTGACGCCAGGCGAGCGTATGGCTGGCGGCGATGATGGCGAGCAGTGCGATGGTGAGTTGGGCATTGACCGCATGTCCGATGGCGAAACAGATGGCCTTCAGGTTGCCATCTCCGCCGATGTTCAGTTGGTCGAGGAGGACGCGCAGGCCACCGAGGCCGCCTTGGAGAATCACGAGGCCGGCTAAGGCATAAGCCGCCAAGCGAACGCCTCGGCGCTGCTCACGTGCATAGTGCATGGCGGCGATGGCGAGGCAAAGAAGGCCTAGGCCGGTGGCGGCAAGGCGATGCGAATGTTCGGCGAATTTATCGATTTCGGTTAGCCAGCCCGGTGGGTTGACTGAGCCGTTAGAGAGCGGCCAATCGAGGAAGGCCATCCCAGCGCGGATACTCGTCGTGAAGCCGCCCGCTTGGAGTACGAGCACCGTCCAAGCGAGGGTCACGAAGCAGAGCCATTTCAGCGATGCATCCGGCTGTCCCGAGGACGCGGTGGCCGAGTTTGGGTGGGCCGACGTTTGCATCCCTCCATCAGACTTGCGGAGGCCGAAGGTGCAAATCCCTTTCGATGAAATTCACCCAATCGGGCGTTTTAGCGGCCAGCGACTTGGCCGAAGGTGCGGATTTTACCGACTAAATTGGTGAGGCCGTTGCGGCGATTGGGGGAGAGGTGTTGGGTCACGCCGACCTCGGCCAGGAAGTTGGCGTCAGTCGCGGCGACTTCTTGGGGCGTTCCTCCGTCGTATAGTTCGCAGACCAGTGCTGCGATTCCCTTGGTGATGAGTGAATCGGCGTCGCAACGGAAGCGGCAGACACCATTCTCGACCGTCGGCACCAGCCAAAGATTAGAGGTGCAGCCCTCGACAAGGAAGGCGTCGAGCTTGAGTGCGCCGTCGAGCCCAGGCGCGGTCTTCGCGCGGTCGATGATGTATTGGAAGCGCTCGTGGTGGTCACCGAACGGTTCTAGCTCGGCGATTAGTTGCGCACGCTTGGCGGCAAGGCTCATGTCGATTAGCGACCGTTGAGCGCTTCTTGATCGAGGTCCGGACGGGCCAGCGGGGCGATGGCTCGGTCGAGGCGCTCGGCCTGTTCCTTCGGAAGCTTCGCCTCGCTCCGAAGCCAGGAAAGGGCTTCGTGCCAGATGAGCGGCGACGGGCGGCGCATTTTCAGTAGTTCCTCCAGTTCATCGGCGACCGATTTGCGCGTGCCGTAAGCCTCCGTCTGGCCAGCGAGCATCCGGGCGCCAATGTAGTCGGCGCGCAGTTGAGCGTAGCGTGGGAAGAGTTGGACTCCGGCCTCCAGCACGCGGACGGCGGCCTCGGTGGCGCGGATGCGCTTCAGGTGCTTGCCGACGGAGCGATAGGCTTCGGGACCGAGGTTCTGCGCCGTGAGGAACTCTTTGAGATAACGGTCACCGATGTTACGGTCGCTTTTGGCGGCGACCTCATCCTTCTTCGGCCGTGCATGGTAGGAGATACCCAGCAGTGCATTGACGATCGGCTGGTTGGAGGAGAAGTAACCACGATCGGCGGCGTTCACTTGTTGGTATTGCGTGATTACTTGCTCGGGCTGCTGTCCATTTAGTAATGCTTCCAGGTGGAGGGCCGCGAAAGTTGAACGCTCGAAGCCGCGACTGGCGGATGCCTCGGCCAAGGTGGAGGTGAGGCCATCGTAGCCGCGTTCGGCGGCAAAATTCGCGAGCGCAATCATCGCCCCAGCATTGCCGGCAAAACGTTCGGCAATCAGCTGCAGCTCTTTGTCGTACTCGTCTTTAAGATTCAAGCGGTCGAGTAGCATCAACCGTTGGATATGCGGGAAGGGGGCCTTTTCATCGATGGCGATGCGCTCGTTGGTCACGGTCAAGGCGACCTTGGATTTACCGAGCAAGATTTGGAAGCGGGCCTGTTGGGCGTAGAGGGCATCTTTGGCTGAGCCGCTAAAGAGCGATGTCTTGGATTCAAGCAGGCCGACCGCTTCCTGGGTCTTGCCTCCGTCGAAAAGGGCTTTTGCTTTCAGCAAAAGTCCACCCACATTAGCGTCTAAGCTGTTAATATTGATGATGTTAACCGACTCAGCGTAACGGCCCACCCAGTAAAGGGACGTCGCGGCGGAGAGGGCAATGGTCTGGCGGGTCGGTGGAGGGAGATCCTTTCCCCTTTGGAGCAATTTCAGGCTTTGCTCGATCACCTCGGCGTCGCGCTCGCGGAGTTGCAGGAGCTGGAAATAGCGATCGAGGTAATCGCGGCCGAGCGGGTCATTGACGTTAAGGAACTCAAGGCCGTGACGCAAAGTCTGGATGCCGTCGTCCGTCCGGTTAAAGTTACTATGTAAAATGTTGGCAAAGAACAACTTACCTTTTACGTTACCCGGGCTGATACGGACCGTAATTTGGGCCAATTTAAAGGCCTCATCAATCCGGTTGGCCTGCAGGGCCTCTTGCGCTTGGCCCAAGAAGTATTCACCTACTTTGATGAGGTGCTCCTCGCGAATGAGGGCCGCCTTATCGGGTTGATCTTCGATGCGAGAGAGGGCGAGCCGGACCCATTGGCGCAGAACGACATCCTTAACCAAGTCGGACTTTACGTAGGTCAGGCGGCTGTAGCGGAGAATCTCTTCCGTGGACTTGGTAATCGGCAGCCCTGCTAGGATGATGAACTCGGCATCGACCTCCTCCTTGCTGTTAATGGGTGCAGCCAGCTTATCTTTGCCTGCGGCCGGGGCCGGGGCAGGGGCAGGTGATTGGGCCCACCCCTGCAAGCAAAGGGCGCACAGGCTGAAGACGAGAAGCGGGCGGGGGGGGGACATACGAGGACGGGCATCATGGGAAACCCTCCCCCAATTGTCTCGCCCAAAAACGGGGAGGGGGAGGGCCCAGCCAGCACTCGAGTAAAGAAATCTTAAAACCTACGCACTTTCCGCTTGCACGAGGTCCCCCGAACCCTATGCCCAAACCCTCTTTTCCCTATTTCCTTCGGTCCATGCCTACCATCAACCAGCTCGTCCGCAACCCACGCGTACAACCCAAGTCCAAGTCCAAGTCCCCGGCCTTGAACAACTCCCCCTTCCGCCGTGGCGTCTGCGTGCAGGTCATGATCCGCACGCCTAAGAAGCCGAATTCGGCTCAGCGTAAGGTCGCCAAGGTGCGCCTCACGAATGGCCAGGAAGTCATTTCCTACATCCCCGACGAAGGCCATAAGCTCCAGGAGCACTCCGTCGTCCTCGTCCGCGGTGGCCGCGTGAAGGACCTTCCAGGCGTCCGCTACCACATCGTCCGCGGTCCGCTCGATTGCTCCGGCGTCGAAAAGCGTCGTCGCTCCCGTTCCAAGTATGGCGTGAAGCGCCCGAAGGAAAAGAAGGCCTAATCTCCGTTCCTAACTTTTAGCACACCCTCCTCATGTCTCGTCGTCGTAAAGCAGTTAAGCGCGTCCACCAGCCGGACGCTCGTTATGGTAGCCCTCTGGTCAGCCAGCTCATCAATATGGTGATGAAGTCGGGCAAGAAGTCTATCGCCCAAAGCATCGTCTACGGTGCGATCGAGAAGGTTTCCGAGAAGCTCATGAAGGGCAACCCGGTCGAGCTCCTGCTCGGCGCCCTCGAAAACTGCCGTCCGAAGCTGGAGGTCAAGAGCCGCCGCGTCGGTGGTGCCACTTACCAAGTCCCTGTCGAAGTTAGCCACGAACGCCAGAACAGCATCGCCCTTCGCTGGGTCGTCCTTGCTGCCCAAGGCCGCAAGGGTTCCCCGATGGCCGAAGCCCTCGCCTCTGAAATCGTCGATGCCTATAACAACACGGGCAACGTCGTGAAGAAGCGCGAAGAAACGCACAAGATGGCTCAGGCCAACCGTGCTTTCGCCCACCTCCGCTGGTAATTCGCTCCCTCCTCTTACGTCTGATTTCTGGTTCCGACCATGGCTAAACTTTCCGAGCTCAACTCCCCGTCCCGCGCGTTCCCCCTGGAGCACACGCGCAATATCGGCATCGCTGCCCACATCGACGCCGGCAAGACGACCACCACGGAGCGTATTCTTTTCTACACGGGCGTCGTCCATAAAATGGGCGAAGTGCACGATGGCACTGCGACCACCGACTGGATGGAGCAGGAACGCGAGCGTGGCATCACGATCACCGCGGCCGCTATTTCCGCTGGCTGGACGACCAAGGAAGGTCACTTCGCCAACATCGATCACCGTATCAACATCATCGACACCCCTGGTCACGTGGACTTCACGGCCGAGGTGGAGCGCTCCTTGCGCGTCCTCGATGGTGCCGTCGCTGTCTTCTGTGCGGTGGCCGGCGTTCAGCCCCAGTCCGAAACGGTCTGGCGCCAGATGAACAAGTACGGCGTACCACGCGTTGCTTTCGTTAATAAGATGGACCGTACTGGTGCCGATTACTTCGGCGCGGTGGACGACATCCGTACCAAGCTTAAGGGCAATGCCCACCCGCTCTTCATCCCTATCGGCCAGGGCGAAGACTTTAAGGGCATGATCGACCTGATTAAGAACGTCGCTTACGTCTACGACGAGACCGACCCGAAGGGCATGAAGTTCGACACGGTCGAAATCCCTGAAGGCCAGAAGAAGGAAGCCGCTGAATGGCGCACCAAACTCGTCGAAGGTCTTGCTGACTTCGACGACGTGCTCGCCGCGAAGTACCTCGACGGCCAAGAAGTTACCATCGAGGAGATGCGCACCGGCATCCGTAAGGCCACCCTGTCCCTCAACTTTATCGGCGTCATTCCGGGTTCTGCTTTCAAGAACAAGGGTGTCCAGATGCTCCTCGACTGCGTTGTCGACTTCCTCCCCTCCCCAGTCGACATGCGCCCCCAAAAGGCGTTCACCGACGGCGGTGACACGGAAATCACGATCGGTCCAGACGACAAGGCCAAGGTCACCGGCCTCTGCTTCAAGCTTTGGTCCGACCCACACGTCGGCCAGTTGGTCTTCTACCGCGTGTACCGCGGTCAGCTCAAGAAGGGCGAAGCCCTCTACAACCCGCGCACCCGCAAAAACGAACGCGTCTCCCGCATCGTGCTGCTCCGTGCGATGGACCGCGAAGAAATCGACGTCGCCTATTCGGGTGACATCTGTGCCATCATTGGCCCGAAGGACATCGCCACCGGCGACACCCTCACCTCTGAAGACGACCTCATCCTCGAAAAGACCACCTTCGCTGAGCCGGTGATCTCGATGTCCATCGAGCCGAACTCGAAGGGTGACCAAGAACGTCTCTCGCTCGGCCTGCAGCGTCTCGCTCAGGAAGACCCGACTTTCCGCGTGACCTCTAACCCTGAGACGGGCCAGACCCTCATCTCGGGCATGGGCGAGCTCCACCTCGAAATCATCGTCGACCGTCTGAAGCGCGAATTCCGCGTCGAAGCGAAGTCCGGTAAACCACAGATTTCCTACCGCGAAACCATCACGGCCAAGGCCGAAGGCGTGGGCAAGTTCATCCGCCAGTCCGGTGGTAAGGGCCAGTATGGCCACGTTGAGATTAAACTCGAACCAAACCCTGGCTCGGCCCGTTTGCCTGGCGTTCCTGGCGAAGAAATCATCAACGAAATCGTGGGTGGCGTCATCCCCAAGGAATTCATCAAGCCGACCATCGAAGGCATCAAGGATGCCGCCAAGAACGGAACCATCGCTGGTTACCCGGTTATCGATTTCAAGGTCAGCATCGTCTTCGGTTCCTACCACGAAGTGGACTCGAACGAAATGGCCTTCAAGATGGCTGGTATCTTCGCGTTTAAGGACGCCATGAAAGATGCTAAGCCTCAGCTCCTCGAGCCCGTCATGAAGGTCGAAGTCGTGACCCCGGAAGAATACCAGGGTGACATCATGGGTGACTTGAACCGTCGCCGTGGCCAAATCCAGGGCATGGAAACCAAGATGGGCCTCTGCAACATCGAGGCTCGCGTCCCGCTCGCCGAAATGTTCGGCTATTCGACTGACGTCCGTTCCCTCTCCAAGGGCCGCGCCTCCTACTCCATGGAGCCAGCCACTTACGAGCGGGTTCCTGAACAGATCCTCAAGCAGGTCGTCGAGACATCCTCACGCGCCCCTGCCCGCACCTAACCCCCACACTTCCTCCCAAGATGGCCAGCAAAACCAAGATTCGTATCAAGCTTAAGGGCTTCGACTACCGCATGGTGGATCACTCCGCCAATGAGATCGTCGACACCGCCAAGCGTACCGGCGCCCGTGTTTCGGGGCCGATTGTTCTCCCGACCTCGATTGAGCGTCTCACCGTTAATCGTTCCCCGCACGTCGACAAGAAGTCGATGGACCAGTTCGAGATCCGCACGCACAAGCGCCTGATCGAAATCATCGATCCGAACTCCCAGACGGTGGATGAGCTGCGTAAGCTCAACATGCCCTCCGGCGTGAATTTCAACATCATCGCCTAACCCTCACCTTCAACCACAACCCCCAAAGCAGGCGCCACGCGACCCTACGACAGGACCAAGATTCCGCAAGGACATCCAAAGCCTAACGCAGGTCATCACTGACCTAAAGATTCCGCAAGGAATCACCTGCCTCTTAGAAAATGAAGCACCAACTACTCGGTAAGAAAATCGGAATGACCCAGGTATACGACGGGGAAAATAACCTCGTCCCTGTTACGGTCGTCCAAGCCGGCCCGTGTCCCGTGACACAGGTCAAGACCGTCCTCAGCGACGGCTACAACGCCGTCCAAATCGGCTTTGGCGAACAGAAGGAGAGCCGTCTCTCTGGTGGCGAACTCGGCCACCTTAAGAAGGCCGGCGTCACCCCGGTCAGCCACCTTCAGGAAATCCGCCTCTCGGCCGCCCCTGAAGTCAAGGTTGGCGACATCTTCACCGTTGAGAAGTTCACCGTCGGCCAGATGGTCGACGTCATCGGCACCGTCAAGGGCCGCGGCTTCCAAGGCGTCATGAAGCGCCACGACATGGATGGTCAGCCTGACTCTCACGGTCACATGATGCACCGCCGTATCGGCTCGATCGGTATGCGTCAGACCCCTGGTCACGTCTTTAAGGGTAAGCGCATGCCGGGCCATATGGGCTCCGTCCAGCGTACCGTCCAAAACCTTCGCGTCGTGCAAGTGCTCGCCGAGAAGAATCTCCTCCTCATCAAGGGCAGCTTCCCCGGCGCCAACGGCGAGCTTGTGCTCGTTCGTCCTGCCAAGAAGTCCAAGTAACCCCTAACGTACGTACGCAGCCATGAAGCTCAAAGTTTATAAGTCCGACGGTTCCTCCTTCTCGGAGAAGGAATTCGACATCACTTCCTTCGAAGGCGACAAGGGTGTCGCCCTCCTGAAGCAAGTCATCGTCTCCTACCAGGCCAACAAGCGCCAGGGTACTTCCAAGACCAAGGACTACGGCGAAGTCGCCGGTTCTGGTAAGAAGATGCTCCCGCAGAAGGGCTCCGGCGGTTCCCGCCACGGCGACAAGCGCGCCCCTCAGCTCTACAAGGGTGGTATCGTCTTCGGTCCTCGCCCCCGCGATTGGTCTAAGACCATCACCGTGCAGGCTAAGAAGATCGCTCTCCAGCGTGCCCTCTTCGACCTCGCCACCGACGGCGGCCTTGCCGTTATCGAGCGCTTCGAAGTCGCTAAGCCCAAGACCGCCCTGTTCGTGAAGGTGCTCAAGAACGTCAGCCCTGAAGGCAAGCGCCTCCTGGTCGTTGACAGCACCTGGAGCGAGCCGGTTCTCCGTGCGAGCCGCAACATCAGCCGCGCGCTATTCTCTAATTCCTCCAACCTGAACGCCCTCGACCTCGTCAAGACCCCCCGCGTCCTGATCACCCTCGAAGGTCTCACCAAGGTGCTTGAGCGCACCAAGAACTAATCGAACAATGAAGCCCGCTTCCGAAATCATCAGCCGCCCGATCCTCACGGAAAAGGCCTCCGGCTTGGCTGAAGCCAACAAGTACGTCTTCGAGATCCTGCCCGGCTGTGACCGCGCCCAGGTGAAGACCGCCATCGAGGCCGCCTTCAAGGTGACCGTCCTCAAGGTGAACATCCTGATCCGCAAGGGCAAGATGCGCCGTAGCCGTCTCAGCGGTGGCTCGGTCTACCAAGAGACCCGCTCGCGTCGCGCCATCGTCACCCTGAAGAAGGGCGACGTTATCTCCCTCGCCTAATTTTCGGAGTAGACACCGCCATGCCCATCGTCACCCATCGTCCTATCACCCCCGGCACGCGCTTCCTCGTTCGCGTGAAGACCGAGGGCCTGCACCCTGGTCGCCCTGAGCGCTCCCTCACGGAGAGCAATCACCGCGCCATGGGCCGTAATTGCTACGGCCGCATCACCTCCCGCCGTCGTGGGGGAGGTCATAAGAAGCTCTACCGCACCATCGACTTCCGTCGCGACCGCTTGGACGCTCCGGCTACCGTGCTCCGTATCGAGTACGATCCGAACCGCACTTCCCACTTAGCTCTCATCGAGTATGCCGACAAGACCCACTCTTACATTCTCGCCCCAGATGGCCTGAAGGTCGGTGATGTTGTCGTCAGCACCACGAAGCCACAGGAGCGTTTGACCCCTGGTCTTTCGCTGCCGCTCCGTCTGATTGCTCCTTCCACCTTCATTCACTGCATCGAACTCGAGCCCGGTAAGGGCGCCCAGGTCGCCCGTTCTGCTGGCGGCTTCGCACAGCTCCTCGGCATCGAAGGTGACCGTGCGATTCTCCGCATGCCCTCGGGCGAACAGCGTTACATCAACGCAGATTGCCGCGCCACGGTGGGTATCGTCGGTAACGTCGATCACCACAACGCCAGCCTCGGTAAGGCCGGTCGTAGCCGCTGGAAGGGCATCCGTCCTCGTCAACGTGGTATGTCCATGAACCCTGTCGACCACCCGAACGGTGGTGGCGGTGGTAAGAAAAAGGGTGGTGGCGGTCGCCAGCACCTCAAGTCCCCCTGGGGTCAGCTCGCGAAGGGTTTCCCGACGCGCACCAAGGCCAAGGCTTCGAACAATCAAATCATCCTGCGCCGCAACGGTCGCAAGACGAAGAAGGTCTAACTCTTAAACGTTACCCAAGCACATGGCACGCTCTCGTAAAAAAGGTTTCTTCGTCGATCCGCATATCCTCGATAAGGTTATGGTGGCCCAAAAGGCCAACAGCCGTAAACCGATCAAGACCTGGTCCCGTCGCTCGACGGTCACCCCGGACTTCATTGGTCTCAACCTGGAAGTCCACAATGGTAAGGCCTTCGTTCCCGTCTATGTGACGGAAAACATGGTCGGTCACAAGCTCGGCGAGTTCGCTCCAACGCGTACCTTCCGCCAGCACACCCAGCCTTCTCGCAAGGAAGCCCAGTAATCCTGTTCATGCGCTTCGCCCTCTCCATGTCGGTCTTGCTCGCTTCCGCTGCTGCGGTTTGCGCAGGCAACCGTACGTTGGGGTCGGCCGAGTCGAATGGTCAGGCCAATGTCGTCGAAGTGGTCGTCGGTCGCAGTGCGGACCTTGTGGTCCTCGCCAGCGGTTACGACGCAGGTCTCCGTCCGGGTACCGTTTGCACGGTCTTCCGCTCGGGCCAAGCCTTCGGTTCCATTGTCGTCGCTGATGCCTCTGAGCATCGCGCCGTGGCCTTGATTCTTTCGCTCGACGGCGCCGCCCGCATCAATCCGGGCGACACCGTTACTCTCCGCGCTAATCCCCGCATCTAACCTAAACACCCTTTTATAACCGTCATGGAAGTCCACGCCCTCACCCGTTTTGCCCGCATGTCGCCCCAGAAGGTGCGCGAAGTCGCCCGCCAGATTCAGGGTCTCCCTGCCGAGGAAGCTGTCCAGCTCCTCCGCTTCATCCCGCGTAAGTCGGCTCGCCTCCTGTCCAAGACTTTGGCCAGTGCGATTGCCAACGCCGAGAACAACCACCAGCTCTCCAGCGCCGATCTCATCATCGTTTCCGCCACGGTGAACCAAGGTCCAGTGCTCAAGCGCTCGATGCCCGCCGCGCGCGGCTCGGCCCACCCGATCCACAAGTCTATGAGCCACATCCGCATCGCGCTGGGCTCGGCCACCAAGTAACCCCTTACAAACCACACAATGGGACAGAAAGTAAATCCGATCGGCTTCCGTCTAGCCGTCCGCCGCAACTGGGAATCTCGCTGGTTCGCAACGACGCGCGATGGCGCCTTCGCTCGCAACATCCTCGAGGACTACCGCATCCGCGAGTTCCTTAAGGAAAAGCTCCGCCAGGCTGCTGTGCCCCGCATCTTCATCGAACGTGCTGGCCCTAAGGTCCGCGTCCGCATCTGGACCGCCCGCCCAGGCGTCGTCATCGGCCGTAAGGGCGATGAACTCAAGAAGCTCCGTGAGGAGATCGCCGTCGTCGCCGGTAAGGCGAAGGCCGAGGACGTCATCCTCGAAGTCAACGAAGTGAAGCGCCCCGACCTCGTGGCCCAGCTCGTTGCCGAAAACGTCGCCCTCCAGCTTGAGCGCCGCATCTCCTTCCGTCGCGCCATGAAGAAGGCCATCCAGTCCACGATGCAGAACGGTGCCGACGGCATCCGTCTCCGCCTCGGTGGTCGCCTTGGTGGTGCCGAAATCGCCCGCGTTGAGTCCGCTCGCGTCGGTCGCGTTCCTCTCCACACCCTGCGCGAGAACATCGACTACGGTTTTGCCGAAGCCCGCACCCTCTACGGTAAACTCGGCATTAAGTGCTGGATTTGCGCCAAGGACTCCGAGTTCTAAACCGCCCCGCACCCCTCTAACTAAAGACCCGCTTCCATGGCCAATCTTCAACCCGCCCGCACCAAGTGGCGCAAACACCGCAAAGGCAAGATTCGCGGTAATGCCACGACCTGCAACACCCTTGCTTTCGGCGATTTCGGTATCCAGTCCTTGGACCGTGCCCGTATTCCCGCTAACCAAATCGAGGCTGCTCGTATCGCCATCTCCCGCGCTTTGAAGCGTAAGGGCAAGTTGTGGATGCGTATCTTCCCACACACCCCGGTGACCCGGAAGCCCGCCGAAGTCCGAATGGGCTCTGGTAAGGGTAGCGTCGAGTACTACGTGGCTGTGATTAAGCCTGGAACCATGCTTTTTGAGGTCGGTGGCGTGACGATCACCGTCGCCCGCGAGGCCATGCGCCTAGCCGATACGAAGCTCCAGGTCCGTTGCCGCTTCCTCGCCCGTGAAGAACTCGAAAAGTATTGATGCCTAAGGCCTTCCTCACCCATAACTGACCTCTTTTCCCGATGCGTACCTACCAAAAAGGCAAGCCTTCCGCCGCCTCCGCACTGCGTCCCCTGGCCGCCGTTGAGCTCCAGAAGCGCGTGCGCGAAGCCCGCGAGGAACTCCTCCAGCTCCGTCTCCGTAAGGCGACCGGCGCTGTCGAAAACTCTGCCCGTTTCCGTTTTCTCCGCGTCGACATCGCTCGATGCCTGACGGTGCTGAAGGCTCAGGCCACCGCCGCTAAGTAACCCTTAAACCATTATTCCGATGTCCGAGACCCGCTCCAACCGCAAGACCCTCATCGGCTTCGTCGCCACCCGTTCGGGCGACAAGTCTGTGAAGGTTAATTTCCAATACACCGTCCTTCACCCCGTTTACGGTAAGGAAGTGAAGCGCCGCACCGTGCTCCACGCCCACGACGAGAAGAACGAATGCAAGGTGGGCGATAAGGTCGAGATTATGGAGACCCGCCCTTTGTCTAAGCTCAAGCGCTGGCGCGTGATTCGCGTCGTCGAAGCCGCGAAGATTGCTGCCCAGCCGATTGACGGCTAATCCCCCCACTACCTACTTTTATGCTTCAGATGCTTTCCCGACTCGACGTCGCCGATAATACCGGCGCTCGTCAGGTCCAGATGATCCGCCGCCTCGGCCAGATCACCGACACCGCCGGTATCGGCGACGTCATTATTTGCTCCGTCAAGGACTCGACCCCCGATGCCCAGTGCAAGAAGGGTAGCGTCGTCCGCGCCGTCATCGTTCGCACCGTAGCCCCAATCCGTCGTAACGACGGGAGCTACTTGCGCTTCGACTCGAACGCAGTCGTCATCCTGGACGACAACGGCAACCCGAAGGGTACCCGCATCTTCGGGCCCGTCGCCCGCGAACTCCGCGGCAAGAACTTCATGAAGATCATTTCCCTCGCTCCCGAGGTCCTCTAATCCGCCATGTCTAAGACTGATATCAAACGCGGCGACGAAGTCGTCGTCATTGCCGGTGCCGATAAGGGCAAGCGCGGCGAAATCCTCACCTACGATCGGGACGCAGAACGTGTCACCATCAAGGGCCTTAACCTCGTCAAGCGCCACCTGAAGCGCACGCAGGAAGGCACTGGCGGCATCACCGAGAAGGAAGCCCCGATTCATCGCTCTAACGTGATGCTCGGCTCCCTCTGGGACGCCCGTCGTGCCAAGAAGCCAGCCAAGAAGGCTGCTAAGTAACCCTGACGAAACCACCCGAGATTTACACGAAGATGTCTACCAAGCCCTACCTTAAGAAGGCCTACCTCGAGAAGGTCGTCCCCGAGCTCATCAAGGCCCGCGGTTACAAGAACGTTCACCAGGTCCCTAACCTCACCAAGATTGTCCTTAACTCAGCTTTCAAGGCTGACGCCGACAAGGCCCACATGGCCGAAGTCGTTAAAGAAATCACCAAGCTGTCGGGTCAGAAGCCGATCATCACCTACGCTTCCAAGAGCGTCGCGAGCTTTAAGGTTCGTGAAGGTATGCCCCTCGGCTGTGTGGTTACCCTCCGGGGTGCCCGCATGTGGGAATTCATGCTCCGCCTCACCGCGGTGGCCCTCCCAATGATTCGCGACTTCCGCGGTGTCGGTAACCGCCTCGACGGTCGCGGCAACTTCTCTCTCGGGATTGTGGACCACACCATCTTCCCCGAAACCCAAGCTGACGGCTCGCAGCGTGCAAACATCGGTATGGATGTCGTCATCGTGACAACTGCCACGACCGACGACGAAGGCCGCGAACTGCTCCGCATGCTCGGCATGCCGTTCCGTCGCTCCTCCGCCGCCACCGAAGCCGCCGCCACCGCGAAGGCCTAACCCCTCACCTTACACACCAGTATGGCCAAGAAGTCTGTCATCCAACGCGCCCTCAAGCGCGATCGCCTTGTCGCCAAGCACGCTGCCAAGCGCGCCGAGCTCAAGGCAATCCTCCTCAGCCCCAAGACCACTGAGGAAGAGTTCTACGTCGCCCAGCGCAAGCTTACCGAGTTGCCCCGCAACTCGTCCAAGGTTCGTCATAAGAACCGCTGCGCTATCTCGGGTCGTCCACGTGCGTTCATTCGCAAGTTCGGCCTCTCCCGTATCACCTTCCGCGAACTCGCCCTTGGTGGCCAGATTCCCGGTGTCACCAAGGCATCCTGGTAACCTCCGACCGCAACGACTATGTCCGCTTCTAACGATACCATCGGAGATTTCCTGACCTCCATCCGCAACGCATCTAAGGCCGAGAGGGCTACGATTGTCGTCCAGTGGTCGCGCCTCCGCGAAGGCGTGGCCCGCATCCTCACGGAGGCCGGCTACGTTGCCAGTTTCCGCAAGGCTGAGCGCGAAGAAAAGCCCGTCCTCGAACTCACCCTCAAGTACGTCTCTGGCGTGCCTGCTATCACCAGCATCGAGCGCGTCTCGACCCCTGGTCGCCGCGTCTACGCTGGCTACACCACCGTGCCGAAGGTGATCGGTGGCATGGGCGTCTCCATCCTCACCACTTCCCGTGGCGTCATGACCGATGCCGAGGCTCGTCGCCAGAAGGTTGGCGGCGAACTCCTCGCCAAGGTCTGGTAACCCAACCCCCTAACAAAAAAGTCATGAGCCGCATTGGCAAACAGCCCGTCCCCGTCCCCGCCTCCGTCAAGGTAGCGATTAACGGTCAGACCATCTCCGTCGAAGGCCCGAAGGGCAAGCTTTCGCACACGTTCCCCGCGCAGATTGGCGTGACTGTCGACAAGTCCGTCGTCCAAGTCGCTGACCTTTCTGCAAAGAAGGACTCAGGTCCTGTCTTTGGTACTACTCGCGCTATCATCCGTAATATGGTGGAAGGCGTTGAGAAGGGCTACAGCAAGACTCTCCTCATCGAAGGCGTCGGTTTTAAGGCCGCCCTTAAGGGGAACGTCCTCGACCTCGCCCTTGGTTACTCGCACCCGATTCGTTACACGGTACCTGTAGGCGTCACGGTCGTCGTCACCGACGGCACGAAGCTCCTCATCTCCGGTGCCGATCGCCACATGGTTGGCCAGGTTGCTGCCTCCATCAAACTCTACAAGCCGGTCGAGCCTTATAAGGGCAAGGGTGTTCGCGTTGAAGGCGAATACGTCCGCCGCAAGGAAGGCAAGAAGACCGCCTAACCCGCTCGCCACTCACCTTCATGAATATTTCCAAGAAGAACCTGCTCGTGCAGAAGCGCCGCTGGCGCATCCGCAAGACGGTGCAAGGCACCGCCGCCCGTCCGCGCCTCGCGCTCAAGCTGACCCACCTCCACCTCTACGCCCAGGCGATCGACGACGATCGTGGTGTGACCCTCGTGGCCACTGCTACCACCTCGAAGGATTTCCGCGGCCAGAAGCTCCGTCCGACCGTCGCCGGTGCCACCGCTTTCGGTGCCGCTTTCGGCGCGAAGGCCAAAGCCGCTGGTCTCACCACCGTGGTCTTCGACCGTGCTGGTCGCCGTTACCATGGCGCCGTCAAGGCGTTTGCCGATGCCGCCCGCGCCGCTGGCCTCCTCTTCTAATAAAAATTCCATGAGCGAAGAAACCAAGAAAGCTGCGGCCCCAGCCACCCCTGCTGGCAACGCCGGTCCTGCTGGTAACGCCGGTCCTGGCCCGGGCCCTGGCGGCGACCGTCGTGGTCCTGGCGGTAACAATAACCGTCGTGGCCCTGGTGGCCCTGGCGGTCCCCGCGGCCCACGCCGCGACAACCGCAACGAAGGTCCTGCTTCCGAATACAACGACAAGGTCGTGCATATCAACCGTTGCTCGAAGGTCGTCAAAGGCGGCCGTCGTTTCAACTTCGCTGCGCTCATCGTGGCCGGTGATGGCAAAGGTCGCGTCGGCGTCGGTTACGGCAAGGCCAAGGAAGTGCCCGATGCTATCCGCAAGGGTACCGACCGTGCTCACCGCGCCCTCGTCCACGTCAATCTTCGCAACAACACCATCCCGCACGAAGTCATCGGCCGCGCTGATGGTGGCGTCGTCATGCTCCGCCCAGCTTCTCCGGGTACCGGCCTCATCGCCGGCGGTGGCGTCCGTGCTGTCCTCGAAGTGGTCGGCCTAAAGGACGTCCTCTCGAAGTCCATGGGTTCGAATAACCCTCAGGCCATCGTGAAGGCGACGCTTGATGGTCTCGCCCAGCTCCGCACGCTCGAACAAATCAAGTCTCTCCGCGCTTAAGCGGACCTCCCAACTATGAAGCTCCATTCTTTGCCCGCCATTAAGGGCTCCACTCACCGTCACAAGATCCTCGGCCGCGGTCGCGGTACGGGTCACGGTAAGACTTCCGGTCGTGGTCACAAGGGTATGAAGGCCCGTTCCGGTGGCGGCCACCGCCCTGGTTTCGAAGGCGGCCAGATGCCCCTTTACCGTCGTCTGCCTAAGCGCGGTTTCAATAACGTGAACCGTATTGATTACGCTGTGGTTAACCTCCGCGACATCGAAGCGCTCGAAGGCTCGACCCTTGGTCTCGCTGAGTTCAAGGCCCAAGGCGTACTCCGCTCCAACGCCCCGCTCCTCAAGGTGCTGGCTACGGGCGAAATCACCCGCGCCGTCACCGTTTCGGCCCATCGTTTTTCCGAAGCTGCTAAGCAGAAGATCCTCGCCGCTGGCGGCAAGGTCATCGAGCTCGCAGTCAAGGCGACGAAGGCAGAGTAACCTTCGGAAAGACGCCTTCCGCGATGTTTTCGGCTTTTGCCAATTGCTGGAGGATTCCTGAACTCCGGGCCCGTCTGCTTGCGACGGTCGCCCTGGTGTTCGTGGCGCGTATTGGGGCGAACATCCCGCTGCCGGGTATCGATCCGAAGGACATCATGGATTACTACGCCACGATGTCCGATAAGGCATCGGGTGGTGTGGTGGCCATGTACAATATGTTCACGGGGGGTGCGCTCCTTAAGGGGGCGATTTTCTCGTTGGGCATCATGCCCTATATCAGTGCTTCGATCATCATGCAGTTGATGTCGGCGGTGGTGCCTTCCATCGCCCGCCTCCAGCAGGAAGGCGAAGTCGGCCGCCAAAAAGTCGCCCAGTATTCCCGTTACCTCACCATTATCATCGCGGTCGTCCAGTCGGCCTTATTGTTGGGCGCCTTCTGTAATCCTACTAAGGTTGGCCAGGCCCTCGGCTTAGGTAGCTTCGCCGGACAGATTGTGGTCATGGAGAACAAGACGCTCTTCGTCTGCCTCGGTGTGACTATTTTAACCGCTGGTTCGATTGTCATGCTCTGGCTGGGCGAGCAAATTACCCAACGAGGTATCGGCAACGGCACCTCCATTCTGATCACTATCGGCATTTTGTCCGACATCCCTGGAGCGATTGCCAGTTTTGTCACCGTAGCTTTTGGAGGTAAGATTGGCGCTGCCGCCGTCAACTCCCATGGTTGGGAAAAGGCGGCCGGCATGATCGTTCTCTTCGTCCTCGTGACCGCAGCGATGGTGGCCATCAATCAAGCGGTTCGTAAGATTCCCATCCAGTATGCTCAGCGTATGGTCGGGAAGAAGATGTATGGTGCGCAGACTAATTACCTGCCACTCAAGGTGAACTACGCGGGCGTCATGCCGGTTATCTTTGCTGGGGCGATCCTCAGCTTCCCGCCGATGCTGCTCAACCCCTTGAGCACGCTTTCCCCGACGCTGGAGTTCCTCCGCGGTTGGGCTGACCTCTTCCAGAGCCAGGGTTGGTTCCACTACCTCTCCTACGCGGTCCTTATCTTCGGCTTCAGTTACTTCTGGATTTCCATCATGTTCCGCCCGGTGCAGATCGCGGATGACCTGAAGAAGAATAACGGCTACATCCTCGGTGTGCGTCCTGGCGAGCACACGGCGGCGTTCCTCGATTTCGTGATGACTCGCCTCACGGTGGCCGGCTCACTCTTTCTGCTCATCATCGCCCTGATGCCTGACCTGTTCATGCTACAGCTCAGTTTCCCCGCGCGTCTCGCGACCTTCCTCGGCGGCACGGGTGGCCTTATCACCGTTGGCGTCATGCTCGACACGATGCGCCAGATTGAGACCTACCTCCTGCAACGTAACTACGAAGGTTTCTTGAAGAAGGGTCGGATCGGCAGCTTGCCGGTGCCGGCTCCCGCCCAGCGTCCGGCTGATTCCGCCGCCGCCCTCGGTTCCATGGAGAAGACCTGTTTGGTGCTCTTCGTCCTCGGGGTAGCTGCCTGGATTGCCAACCACTGGAGTTCGTTCGCTAAGTAAGCCTTTTCCTGGATGATTGATCTTAAGTCGGAGGCGGAGGTAAACCGGATGCGTGCTGCTTGTGCCGCCGCCGCCCGCGTACTCCAAGATCTCTCCTCGCTGGTCGTGCCCGGCGTTTCGACGGCTGGCCTCGACGCGGCCGCCCGCGGCCTCATGGTCCGCCATGGTTGCGAGAGCGCCTGCCATGGCTATGTGGTCGGTCGCCTGACTTACCCCGGTTACGTCTGCATCTCCGTGAACGACGAAATCGTCCATGGGATCGGTGCCCCTGACCGAATCATCCGCGACGGTGACCTCGTCTCACTCGACGTCGTTGTCCGCCGCGATGGCTTCATCGGCGATAACGCCCGGACCATCGTGGTCGGCAAAGCCCCCGCCGAAGCTGTCGCCCTCTGCCGGGACACCGAAAATGCCCTCCATGCCGGCATCGCGGCCGTGAAGCCCGGGAACAGGGTAGGGGATATTTCAGCCGCTATCCAGGCGGCCTTAAGCCCCCAGGGGTACGGCATCGTCCGTGACTTCGTGGGCCATGGCGTCGGGCGCCAGATGCATGAAGAGCCGCAAATCCCTAATTTTGGCAAGGCGGGAACTGGACCTAAACTGCTGGCAGGTATGGCTTTAGCCATCGAGCCTATGGTAAATTTAGGCACCCATAAGATCATCATGGCGGCTGACGGTTGGACCGCTCGGACTGCTGACGGCAAGGTTTCCGCCCACTTCGAACACACTGTTTTAGTGACCGAAAAAGGGGCTGAAATCCTGACCCTACCATAAACTATATTTTTTGCTTCCAAATCCACCCAGAACCTTCAAGTTCCGACCTCTTTCCCACCTTCCAACCAGCACGGACACCATGCCACGAATCCTCGGCGTAGACATTCCCAATAACAAGAAAGTAGAGTACTCGCTCCGCTACATCTATGGCATCGGCCCCTGCCGCGCCACAGAGATTTGCGATGCCCTCGGCTTCGACCCCGCCATGCGCGCGTCGAATCTGTCGGAAGAGCAGCTCAACAAGATTGTCGAGTACATCGTCCGCATGGGCTATAAGTGCGAGGGTGACCTCCGCCGCGACATCGCGCAGAACTTGAAGCGCCTCCAGGCCATCAAGTGCTACCGCGGCCTCCGCCACTTCCGTGGCCTCCCAGTTCGTGGTCAGCGTACCCGGACTAACGCTCGTACTCGTAAGGGTAAGCGTAAGACCGTCGGCGTCGCCGCGGCCCCTGCTAAGTAATCATTTAACCACTACATATATTTCCCGATGAGCGAAGAAGCCCCCAAGACCCCCAAGGCACGCAAGCCCAAGGCCACCGCGCCTGACGCTGCTGCTCCTGCCGCCGCCCCGGTGACCGACGTCACCGCTGCCGCGGGTGCTGCCCCTGCGGCTGCCCCCGAGCGCAAGGAGATCACCGCCAAGGAACTCCTTGGTGAAGAAATCGGCGAGATCAAGGTGCGTCGCGCCAAGGGCTCGAAGAACATCACCGTGGGTATCGTCCACGTCCTCGCGACCTTCAATAACACCAAGGTTACCATCACCGATGCCAACGGCAACGTGATCTCTTGGGGTAGCGCCGGTCGCCACCAGTTCCGTGGTTCCCGCAAGTCCACCGCTTACGCCGCTCAGGTCGTCTGCCAAGAAGCCGCCAAGCTCGCTATGGCTCACGGCCTCAAGGACGTCTCCGTTCGCGTGAAGGGTCCAGGTATGGGTCGCGATAGCGCCATCCGTGCCTTGCAGCTCCTCGGCCTCAACGTCTCTTCGATCGTCGACACCACGCCGATCCCTCACAACGGCTGTCGCCCGCCCAAGCGTCGCCGCGTCTAAGTCTTTCCCGCTTTCCGCATCACCGTCCGGTTATGGCAACCCGGGCGGGTCCTTCCCTCCGCCACCTCTACTCATAAAAAACTCCTATGTCTCGTTACACCGGTCCCACCACGAAGCTCAACCGTCGCTTCGGCCAGAATATTTTCCCCACCTCCAAGGGTGAAGAGCGCCGTCCATACCCTCCGGGTATCCACGGTAAGACCACGCGCCGCAAGGTGTCCGAATACGGCGTCGGCCTCAATGAGAAGCAAAAGCTTCGCATGATGTACGGCATGACTGAAAAGCAGTTCCGCCTTTCCTTTGAGCGCGCTAAGCGCCAGGGCGGCGTCGCCGGCGACAACTTCCTTCGCATCTTGGAGACCCGCCTCGACAACGTCGTCTTCCGCCTCGGCTTCGCTAACTCCCGCTCCGCGGCTCGCCAGCTCGTCTCCCACGGTCACGTCCGTATCGACGGCCGCAAGGTGGACGTCGCCAGCTTCACCGTCGCCCCCGGCCACGAGATTGAAATCCGCGACCGCACCTCCTCCAAGCAGCTCGCCACCCGCGCCATCGAAGAAGGTCAGGGTCGTGCCGCCCCCGCCTGGCTCGTCACCTTGACCGACCAGCTCAAGGGTCAGATGGTTCGTGAACCCGCGAAGGAAGAACTCCCGCGCGACATCAACGTCCAGATCATCGTCGAATTCTACAGCCGCTAACCCTCAGCCCATCCTCACGGAACCAACGTCATGTCTAAGCGTCTCGGAAAATTCGAACTCCCCAAGGGCCTCAAGAAAGAGGAAGCATCCGCTTCCGGTACTTTCGCCCGTTACAGCGCCGAGCCTTTTGAGACAGGCTTCGGTCACACGATCGGCAATTCGCTGCGTCGCGTACTCCTGAGCTCCATCGAAGGTGCCGCCATCTCGGCCGTCACCATCGAAGGCGTCCAGCATGAGTTCCAGCCTATCGAAGGGGTCGTCGAAGACGTCACCGAGATCGTGTTGAACCTCAAGAAAGTCCGCATCCGTACCGAAGCGAACAAACGCGAGGCCTTCAAGGGCACCATCGACGTCAATAAGACGGGCGTGATCAAAGCTTCCGACATTAAGTTTGAAACCAAGGGTGCCTCGGTGTCCCTCGTCAATCCCGACACCATTATCTGCACGCTCGACCGCAAGCGCCGCTTCTTCGCTGAAGTGGAAGTGAGCATCGGACGTAGCTGGGCTTCCGCCGAGGAAAACAAGAAGCCTGAACAGGCTATCGGTTCGATCCCTGTCGACTCCCTCTTCTCGCCCGTCACCGTCGTCAAGTACGCCGTTGAAAGCACCCGCGTCGGCCAGATGACCGACTACGATAAGCTAGTTCTCGAAATCTCCACCGACGGTCGCATCTCCCCGGACGAGGCCCTTAAGGAAGCGTCCGCCATCCTGCGTCACCACCTCGCCGTGTTCGACACCGTCTCCGCCGAGCCGGTTGAATTCGAATCCGGCAAGTCTGAGGTCACCGAAGAGGTCAATCGCCTCCGCAAGCTCCTCAATATGTCGGTTAACGAAATCGAGCTCTCGGTTCGTGCCGCTAATTGCCTCAACAACGCCAACATCAACACCGTTGGTGAACTGGCGATGAAGACGGAGCAGGAGATGCTCAAGTACCGCAACTTCGGCAAGAAGTCGTTGAACGAAATCAAGGCTAAGCTCGAACAACTCGGCCTGTCCCTCGGCCAGAAGATTGACGAGCGTCTGCTCGACAAGGGCGTTAACTCCTAATCACCACACCCTCTCATGCGTCACCGCACTCACCACAATGTCCTGGGGGTCAAGACGGCCCACCGTCGCTCCCTCGTCGCGAATCTCGCGGCTGCGCTCTTCACCAACGCGCGCATTACGACCACGCTTTCCCGCGCTCGTGCTGTCCGTCCGTATGCTGAGCGCCTCATCACGCTCGCCAAGAAGGCCGAACAGGCCACCGACAAGGGCGTCAAGCTGCACTACTACCGTCTCGCGCTGGCCCGTATCCGCAACGAGGACGCTTGCCACTTGCTCTTCACTGAGCGCGTGAAGCAATTCCTTACCCGTAACGGCGGTTTCACCCGCATCTATAAGATCGGTAACCGTAAAGGTGACGCTGCGGAAACGGCGCTCATCGAGCTCGTGGGCAAGGACGACAAGACTCCGGCCATGACGCCTAAG
>CAIYAN010000377.1 GCA_903924185.1 uncultured Opitutia bacterium
ATGGGCGTGACGTTAGGCTTTCGGGGTGGGGAGGGGAAGGAAGAACCGCGGTCAGTTCACTCGGTACTTATCATGCACCACGGACTTCGGCTCCCCGCGTTTTTGGCCAGCACGGAAGGCGGCCAGTGATTTTTCACGCTCTGCGGGGTCGAGCCAGTAAAGCCCATAGGTCAAGGGTTCATCGCCACCACGGACGTCGAAGGACTCAGGGAATTTCACCCAGTTCCAGTGACCAACACGGTAGCCTGGCACCCGCCAGCCGGGAATGAAGTCAGCGTCCTCGTGCATGATGTTCTGGATGCGGAAGGAAAGCCGGACCATGTCATCCTCCTTCGTGGCCACGCGGAATTCGTCGATGAGCTTGGAGAGCTCGGGGTTATCGATACCCGTGATATTGTTCGTCTGACGTTTGGGCACGCGGCGACCGTCCGGGAGCTTTTCGAGTGCGTTGTCGGAGTGGTGCGACTCCCAGAAAGCAGGGACGCGGCTGGAGACGCTCCATGCCCAGAAGCAGATCTCATGGTTCTTCTCCATGACTTTCCGGTACATGGTGGTGTGTTCGAGGGTCTCTGGGATATACTCCACGCCGCAACGGCGGGCGGATTCGATGAGCGTTGCCAGCATCTTGCGTCGGTCGGTGGTGTCGAAGGTTAGGCGGAAGGAGAGACGTCGCCCTGCCGCATTCATGAGGATGCCATCGGACCCAACGGTCGTGTAGCCAGCCTGAGCGAAGGCGGCGCGGGCGAGTTCGGGCGAATAGCGACGGGCGCGAATGGAGGGGTCGGTGTATTGGCCGAGGCCTTCACTAAACTGGTTCAGGCGTTCGAAGTCCCCGCGGTAGAAGCCATCGATGACCCTTTGGAAGTCGGTGGCATGCTGTAGCCCGACGCGCACGTTGCGATCATCGAGGCCGGGCTTCTGGGTGTTGATATAGAGGCCATAGGGCGGCCGCGGGATGTCGTTGTAGAACTGAACCTTCGTCAGGTAGCCGAGTTGGTAGGCCGGCTTCTCGTTCGCACCATACCAGAAGCGCGGTAGGCCAATGAGCATGAAGTCGAGCTCGCCCGCCATCAGCGATTCGTAAGCATTGTCCATCTCGCGGATGACCAGGTGTTGAATCGCATCTGGGTTGAAGCGATAGCGGTAGAAGCGCCGTTCTTCGGCCCACCAACGCGGCACGCGTTGGAGGGTAATGGATTGATTCCGGCGAAAGCCATCGGCGGGCACGTAATACGCCCCGGTCGTTGGCTGTTGGCGGTCGTTGTAGCGCTTGAGGTAGTCGGGGCCGAAGTCCTTGAAGAACTCGCGGGGGGTTGGGCGCAGGTCACCTAGCCACTCCAGTTGGCGGGGGCGGAGGCGGGGGGCATGGACGGCGATGGTGTGGTCATCGTAGCGCGTGATGCCGCCAAACTCTTTGGTGTAGAAGTCCGCATACCACTCGGCATCGGCCCAAGGTGAGCGGAAGAAGTAGAAGGAGTAGAAGAAGTCATCGGCCGTCACGGGTTGGCCGTCGGTAAAGCGGGCATTCGGATCGAGTTTGAAGTAGGCGGTGAGGCCATCCTTCGAGAGCGCCCAGCGTAGGGCGAGGCCCGGGATGGGCTCGTCGGTATTGGGGTGCGAGGCTAAGAGGCCGAGGTCGTTATTCTCGTAGAGGTCGGCGCGGAAGCCGTTGTTCGCATTGGCACCGACGCGCCGCAGGGTCGGCGGCGTGGTGATAACCATTTGGTGCAGCGTGCCCCCACGGATGGCGCGCGGGTCGGCGAATTCCTGCTGCTCGGCGCCGTCTTTCCAGTCGAGGTCCTTCGGGAGATCACTCGCTTGGGCGAAGTGAAAGAATTCGGGGTGCTGCTGATAGAATTCGGCGGCACGCGGGTCGCGGAAGGTCTCGGCGGAGACGGACGTGAACGCGAGACAGGTGACCAGCAGGGCGAAGAGTGTTTTCATTTCTGGACGCGTTTGATGTCGAAGGCTTCCTGAAGGCCTTCGCCGATGGAATTAATCATGACCATAAGGCCGACGAGACAGGAAAGCGCTGGCGTGAGAATCCACCATGCCCGCCAGTTCTCGCGGCCTTGGCGCAGGAGGTCGCCCCAGGAGGGCTCGGTGGGCGGGAGGCCAAAGCCGAGGTAGTCGAGGGCGGAGAGGGAGAAGACGAGTCCGTGTAAGGTGAACGGCAGAGTGGTCAGAATGACGGTGGCGCAGTTGGGCAAGATGTGCTTCCAGAGGATGCGGAAATGTCCGGCGCCTAGCGTGCGCGAGGCGTTCACGTAATCGCGGGCAGCGACTTGGTAAGCCGATGCCCGCAGCTGTTGGGCGAGGCCGATCCAAGAGAAGGCGACCAGTAAGAGGGCGAGGGCGATCAGGCTGGGCTCCAAGATACTCGCGAGAAAGATGATGGCGTAAAGAAAAGGGATGTTCGACCAGACCTCCATGATGCGCTGCAGGATGAGGTCAAAGAGGCCCCCGAAGTAGCCCATGGCGGCGCCGAGCAGGAGGCCCACGGCATAAACGGCGGGAAGGTAGAGTGCCGCGGCCAGGAGCAGCAGGCGAAAGCCGCCCCAGAGGCGGGCCAGAATGTCGTGGCCGGATTCATCGGTGCCTAGCCAATGCCCATCTTGCCCGGGTGCGCACGGCGAGGGAATCATCGTATAGAGGGCGCCGCGGGGCGTCCAATCTAGCGAGGTGCCCGTCGGCCAAGTGAAGTCCACCTTGCCGTCGACGAACTTAGCCCGGGCTACGGTGGTGCCTTCGGTGATGACCTTGGCGTCGCCGGAGAGCTGGCCATTCACAATAGTCCAGGAGCGGGCGCGGGTGCCGTCGGGATTGAGCGTAAAGATGCGGCTTTCCCCGATGACGCCGCGAGGTCCACACCATTTACCGCTGGCATCTTGGTGCACGGGAGGCATGACTTCGCTGACCTCATCGGGTGCGAAGGGTATGGGCGGCATGAGTACCCAGCCGCGTCCGTCCGCGGCAACTTGTTTGGCGAGTAATCGGTACTTGGGTTCGGCCTCGCCACTGTAGCCGAGTTCCGTCGCTGAGATGAAGCCGGCGAATACCGGGAAGTGCCAGCGGCCATCGATTTGGAGGGCGAGCGGGCGGTTGCCAACGAGTAAGGGGCCGAGCAGCGCAAGCAGCGTGAGGATGCTTAAGGCGAGGAAAGACCACCAGCCAGCGCGGTGATGGCGGAAACGCTCGAGGCGGCGCCGGGTGATGGGGTCGAGCCAGTTCATGCTTTTTTGTCGAACCGAATGCGTGGGTCGGCGGCCGCCACGCAAAGGTCGGAGACGATGTTGCCGAGGAGCATCGCTAGGCTTGATAGGGTGAGGAGTCCAAGGAAGACAGGGAAATTACGATGCGAAAGGGCATCAAATCCCAGTAGGCCCATGCCCGGGATATTGAAAGTTACTTCAATGAGAAAGGACCCGGTGAGGAAGAAGCCGAGATTATGTCCAAACGTCGCAGCAATCGGGATTAAGGAATTACGGAGGGCATGCACATAGACAATACGACGGAAGCCCACGCCTTTGGCGCGAGCGGTCCGGACGTAGTCGGCGCCGAGGTTTTCGAGGAGACCGTTGCGCGTGAAGAGTGTGAGCGCGGTAAAGGACCCGATCGTCATGCAGGTCAGCGGGAGAACGGTGTGCTGTAGGCGGGCGCCCCACGTCAGGCTATCCCAGGCGAAGCCTTTGGTCGGGAACCAGCCGAGTTGGAAACAGAGGACTTGCAGCAAGGCCACGGCGAGGATGTAGCCGGGAACCGAGTAGAGGATAAAGAGCGCTTGTGACGTCAGTGTATCGAACCAGCTGTCGCGTTGGAGGGCTTTGATGACGCCGAGAGGGATGGAGACCCCATAAGCGATGACCATCGTCCAGAAGCCGAACCAAAGCGACAGCGGTAGGCGTGCCTTGATTTCGTCCCAAACTGGCTTATCGGACTCCGTTGAGGTGCCGAGGTTGAGTTGGAGGACGCCCGAGAGCGAAGGGTGGAAGGCGACGATGCGCACAGCCTTTTCCGGGTCGTCGGGCAGGGGGGCGGCCTCCGCTTTCCAGTTGGCCCGCCGGGACCCGTCCAGATTGCGAACGGTGAAGGCGGTGCCCTCGGCGGTCACTTTGATTTTAACCGTGGCACCTGGCTTGGTCTCATCGGCGACTTCCAGTTCGGCGACGCCCTTAGTGTCCAGTCGGGCCGTGGCCTGGAGGGCGGGGCCCGGCCAAACGCCAAGCCAGATAGCATAAGCTTCTACAAGAGGACGGTCGAAACCATAGCGCCGTTTGAGGTTATCCAGCTCCTCGGGTGAGGCTGGGCCGGTGGGGCGCGCCTTCCCGCTGCCGCGCTTTTGGTCAGCCTGTTGCCGTTCGGCCATGGCTTGCTCGATGGGGCCGCCGGGTACGAAGCGCGTAAAGCAGAACGCAACGAAAGTAATCCCGATGAAGGTCAAAGGGAGGAGCAGCAACCGTCTGAGGACGTAGTCGCGCATGTGGGTAGGTCTTTAAGGCAACGACTAGAGGGGAGGGGTCAACCCGAAAGGTCGCTTCTTGCGCTATGGGCTTTAGGTCGATACTTGGAAGGGGTGACTGTACCCCAATTGCTGCTTCTCATGCTCGGTCTCGCTCTATTAGCGATTGGCCTTTTCCTCTTACTCTTCCTTTGGCGAGGCCTGCGTCGCCATCCTTCGATGACGTGGGGCTATTGCTTGATGCAGACGATTTGTTGGTGCTTCGTGCGAGTCTTTTATCGCGTGGAGGTACGGGGGCTTTCGAATATCCCCTCAACCGGCGGGGCGTTGATTATTTGTAATCACGTTTCGTATGTCGACGTGGTGGTACTGGGCGTGCTGTGCCCCCGCCCGATTCGTTACCTCTCATGGGAAGGGTTCGAGCGTAACCCGATCATCAACAAGTTGACGCGGATAATGCGGACGATTCCAGTCAACGAGACGAAGGCTAAGGACGCTATCCAGAAGTCAGCTGACGCGCTCAAGGAGGGGGAAATTGTCTGCATCTTCCCCGAGGGTAGTTTGACGCGTAATGGGGGCATCTTGCCGTTACGGCGGGGCTTCGAGTTAATCGCGCGCCGGGCGAATGTACCCATCGTGCCCATGGCCATGGATGGTCTGTGGGGTTCAATCTTTAGTCACCTCGGTGGTAAGTCTTTCTTTAAGTGGCCTAAGCATTTCCCCCGCCCCATCTCCGCAGTCATCGGCAAGCCGTACCCTTTCTCGGAGCATGCCCAGACGCGTTTACGCTTGCTCGAACTGGCGGCGGAAGCTTTCGCCCTCCGGCCTTCGCTCCAGGGTCACTTGGGTCGGGAAGTCACCGTTGGCTTGGCCGCTAAGGGTGGCCAAGTCGCTTTGGTCGACCGCACGGGCGCGCGGCGCGAGTTCTCCGGAGCCATGCTCTTGGCTTTGGCCTGGGTTATCTCCCGGCGCTTACGTGCGGCGACGACCGCGCGTCGCGTCGCCATCGTGTTGCCACCTGGGGTGGCCGCCACGGTTGCTAACTTGGCTTGCGTCATGGTCGGCAAAATCCCCGTGAACCTTAATTTCACGCTGGGCCGGGATCAGGTGCAATCGTGCCTGCGTCGCGCCGAGGTCGACTTGGTGATCACCGCCGAAGCGTTCAAGGTAAAGCTCTCCGAAAAGTTTCCGGATTTCCCTTGGGGTGACCGCCTGATGGATATCGCTGCAGAGCTCCAGTCGTTACCTCGCTGGCAAGTGGCTTGGCGGATAGCCTTGATTCGGGCGCTGCCGTCTCGACTGATCCCGTTGTTGGCTGGAGTGCCTGCCCATGGGGGCGACGACGAGGCCGCTTTATTGTTCACCAGTGGTAGCTCCGGTGAGCCGAAGGGGGTTATTCTTTCGCACCGTAATATTTTGGCTAACTTGCGGCAAATCGAAGACGCCGATATCTTGCCTCCGACCGCGGTCCTGCTTTCTAGCCTACCAGTCTTTCATAGCTTTGGTTTCACCGTGGGCCTGTGGTATTTCATGACACGTGAAGGCACCTTGGTGACCTTACCTTCGCCGCTCGATACGAATGGCTCCATCAAGGCCATCAAGGAAGAGCGTGTGACGGTCACGGTGGGCACCCCGACTTTTCTGCGTCCGTACCTGCGTCGCGCCACCGCCGAAGACCTTAAATCTTTGGAATGGGTCGTGGTCGGGGCGGAGAAATTACCGGATGACTTGGCCACTGGCTTTGGGGAACAGCTGCAAACCCCCATGCTCGAGGGTTATGGTATTACGGAGACTAGCCCGGTCCTTGCGGTCAACGTCCCCGACAAGGCCGAAGACGAAGCCCCCAATGGGATCTGGACGGGTAACATTCGTGGCTCCGTCGGCCGGCCTGTTATGGGCGTCGCCGTGCGTTTCGTCGACATCGAAACCGGCGCGGTCCTGCCGATCGGGCAGGTGGGCCTCCTCGAGGTGCGCGGGGCTAATGTTTTCACGGGCTATTTGGGCGACCCCACCCGCACGGCCGAGGCTATCGTGGATGGTTGGTATCGAACCGGTGACTTGGCGCGTTTGGATGACGACGGTTTCTTATATCTGGCTGGTCGTCTTTCCCGCTTCTCCAAAATCGGCGGCGAAATGGTGCCGCATGGTACCGTCGAACAAGCTTTGCTGAAGGCTTTGAATCTGCAGGCCTCCGCGGAGGCCGTTATCGCCGTTTCAGCTGTTAGCGATCCCGCCAAGGGCGAGCAGTTGGTCGTCCTCCATACTATCGACCTAGACCCCGACGCCTTACGAGCGACCTTGGCGGCCGAGGGCGTGGCCAACCTGTGGATACCTAAGGTGTTCAAGAAAGTACCCGGCATCCCGATTTTGGGCACGGGTAAGCTGGATTTGAACAAGCTGCGCCAACTGGCACAGGGCTGACGCGGTTTTGGCTCGCTTGTGGCTTAGGGTAGGGGTGTCCTATTTTACCGCTCATGCCAAAGAAAAAGAAGCCCGCTCCTAAGTCCGCTACCCGTCGACCGGTCAAGCCGGC
>CAIYAN010000378.1 GCA_903924185.1 uncultured Opitutia bacterium
GAATACCGTCCAAAAGGTCAACCTACGGGACAAGAGCGCCAATAACCTGCTCAGCCTCGGGGTCTACACCTTCGATGCCTCCCATCCTGCCAGCGTAACGATCGGCAACCAAGACACCGACGGGTATGTCGTGATTGACGCGGTGAATTGGGTTCCGAAGCCCTAAACCTCAGCCGTGAGGGATAGCCGGGCTTATGGAGGGTTAGACCCGCGCTTTTGACCCTGCGAGTTGCCATTGGCATTGAAACAACCCCTCAACAAGGTTGTCTTATAAAACTCAGCCATGTTGCCTCACCTGCGCCCCCTTTGTCTTATCGCCGTTACCGTCCTCGGCCTGCCCACCCTGTTCGCCGCGGACCAAGCCGATGACACCGTCCGCTTCAACCGGGACATCCGTCCGATCATGTCGGACACCTGCTTCCACTGCCACGGCTTCGATGCGAAGTCACGTAAGGCTGACCTCCGCCTCGACATCCGCGAATTCGCCCTGAAGGCGGGCAAGAGTGGGGAGATCGCCATCGTCCCGGGCAAGCCCGAGGCATCAGAAATCATCAAACGCATCTTCACGAAGGACGAAGACGACCTCATGCCGGCAAAAGAGTCGCACAAGACCCTGACGCCGGAACAGAAGGAACTCTTTCGACGCTGGGTCAAGCAAGGTGCCCTTTACGAAGATCACTGGGCCTATACTCCCTTGGCCCCGGTGGCTGTTCCGCCGATGCCTGCTGGCGGACGCAACCCGATCGACGCTTTTATCGGAAAGAAGTTGGCCGAGAAGAAAATCGCTCCTTCCACGGAAGCGCCGAAAGAAAAGCTCCTTCGTCGCGTCACACTCGACCTCACTGGTCTGCCACCGACCCCCGAAGAACTCACGGCCTTCCTCGCTGACCAATCGCCCAACGCCTACGAAAAGCAGGTCGACCGCCTGCTTGCCTCGCCGCATTATGGTGAACGCATGTCCGTCTGGTGGCTGGATATCGCGCGCTTCGCAGACACCGTTGGCTTCCACGGTGACCAGAACCAACGCATTTTCCCTTACCGCGATTATGTGATTAACGCTTTCAATAGGAATAAGCCCTTCGACGCCTTCACGCGTGAGCAGTTAGCGGGCGACCTCCTACCCAATGCGACGGAAGAACAGAAAGTCGCCTCCGGGTATAACCGCCTCAACATGATGACCCGCGAAGGCGGTGCCCAACCGAAGGAATACCTGGCTAAGTATGGTGCCGAGCGCGTCCGCTCCGTTTCGGCCGCTTGGCTAGGCTCCACGTTCGGCTGCGCTGAATGCCATGACCATAAATTTGACCCGATCAAGGCAGCCGACTTCTACACCCTCCAGTCTTTCTTTGCCGACGTGAAGCAATGGGGAGTCTACGCCGATTATTCCTACACCCCGGAGCCGGAGCTCAAGGGCGTGAACAACGATTCGCCCTTCCCGCCTGAAATCAAAACCACAAGCCCGTACCTGCAAAAGCAGGATACCCGCGCCCGACGTGAAATCGCGGACTTTGCCCAAGCGAAGACTGACCCCTCGAAAGTTACCGCCTGGGCAAAGTCACTCCAACCCTTCGCCCAAAAGAACACCGACGGGTGGTTGAAGCCTGCCGGCAGCTTTGAAATCCATAAGGCCGCGGTAGCCGCCACGCCGGCGAAGAAAGGGGCTAAGGTTGCCCCGGCCCCAAGTGCTGGAACCGTCGTTGAATCCTCACTGCAAACGCTGGCGGCGGGACAGCCCATCGCCCTGAAGAAAGCCCTCGCTAAAGGCGAAGACCTCGTCGTCGCCCTTAAGCCCGGCGCTCTCCGAGTTGCCGCCGTGCGTCTCTCCTTACCGGAAGCTAAAGCCGGCACCCGTAGCAGCCTCACCGTTGGTTTCACTGTCCGTAATGCGGCCGGCAAGGAGCGCAAACTCACGGCTGGCTTCGCTGATACTGCCACGCACGACGTCAAATATTCAGGCGGCGCCGAGATTCTGGGCATCGGCAATACTTGGGCGTTAACGGTGCCCGCAACTGGCACCGCCTCCGCCGTCTGGCTCCTGGACACGCCTGTCGACCTGGCTGAAGGCGACGCCCTGCTGATCGCCATCGACGGAGCTAACACTCAGCCTATTCAGGTTTCGGTCACACCCTTTGGTGGCTACGACCCACTGACCGTCGGGGCCCTCCCGCGGACGCCCGCCGATCAAGCCGTCGCCTACCTATGCTCCGTCCAGCCGGCACGCCCCGACTTTGACCAAATCAAGGTGATGGCAGCTAAGCTCCGCGACTATCGCCGCGGAGAGGCCTGGTCACTCGTGACCGAAGCGCGTGCACCCATCACGGTGCGTATCCTACCACGCGGCAACTTCCTCGACACCACGGGACCCGTAGTCTTACCCGCCACCCCTTCGTTCCTGCCCGGCTACCGCCAGAGCACCGAACAAAAGCGCCTCTCCCGCCTCGACCTCGCGAATTGGCTGACCTCGAAGGAAAATCCCATCACCGCCCGCACCTTCACGAATCGCCTGTGGCAGATCTTCCATGGCAGCGGCCTCTCCGCCAACCTTGATGACCTCGGCTCGCAGGGCGAACCCCCGAGCCACCCGGAATTGCTCGACTGGCTAGCCGTGGAATTCCGCGACCATGGTTGGGATGTGAAACGGATGGCCCGCCTGATGGTGACCAGCCGCACCTACCGTCAAAACAGCAGCCTACGCCCTGAGCTCAAGGAGATCGACCCAAACAACCGGTGGCTGGCTTCGCAGAACCCGCGCCGACTCGACGCTGAATTTATCCGCGACAACGCCTTGGCCATCGCCGGCCTGCTAAATGCCGAGGACATCGGCGGGCCCAGCGTGAAACCCTACCAGCCCGAAGGCTACTACGAGCCATTGCAGTTCCCCAACCGATCCTACGCGGCGAGCAAGGATGCGGAACAATGGCGGCGCGGCCTCTACATGCACTGGCAGCGGATGTTCCTGCACCCGATGTTGGTCAACTTCGATGCCCCCGCCCGCGATGAGTGCGTGGCCCTCCGCAGCTACAGCAACACTCCGCAACAGGCCCTCACGCTGCTGAACGACCCGACATTTGTCGAAGCCGCCCGCGTCCTCGCGACCCGCCTGCTCGCCAAGCCCACGACCGAAGACCGGCTGAACGCGGCCTTCATCTTGGCCGTCGGCCGCCAGATTAAAGTCTCGGAACGCACCTCGCTCGAGAAACTCATCGCGGACCAGAAAGCCTACTATACGGCCAACCCCGCGGAAGCGACCAAGCTCCTGAAGGTTGGCCTCTCGCCGCCACCGACGGACGACCCAGCGACGCTCGCCGCCTGGACGCAGGCCTGCCGCGTGCTCCTCAACTCCCACGAAGTCATCACACGCTACTAAGCCATGAACCCTTACGACCCCATTGCGCATACGCTGTCGATCAACCGACGCAGCTTCCTGACCAAGAGTGCTTATGGCCTCGGTGGCGCGGCGTTCGCCATGCTCGCCGCCCGCGGCCTCGCGGCCACCGACCCCATCACCCCCAAGGGCTGGAGCCGCGGCGTGCTGCGCTCGCCCAATTTTCCGGTCAAGGCCAAGCGGGTGATCTTCCTGTGCATGGCGGGCGGCCCTCCCCACCTGGAACTGTTCGACCCCAAGCCCGTCCTGAAGAAACTTGACGGCCAACCATTCCCGGAATCATTCACCAAGGGGCAACAGATCGCCCAGTTGCAGGGCGCAGTGCTCAAGGCCCGGGGTGGCTCATTTGACTTCAAGAAGTGGGGCAAGGCGGGCACCGAGATCACCGACATCTTCCCGCACCTCGGGAGCATCGCCGACGACCTCTGCGTGGTCCGCTCGATGAAGACCGAGCAGATCAACCACGACACGGCCCACGCCTTCTTCAATACCGGTTCAATCATCAAGGGACGCCCCTGCATGGGTTCTTGGCTCCTCTACGGACTCGGCTCCGAGACCGAAAACCTCCCAGGGTACATCGTCTTGACCT
The DNA here is from genome assembly GCA_903924185.1 of uncultured Opitutia bacterium. GTDB lineage: Bacteria > Verrucomicrobiota > Verrucomicrobiia > Opitutales > UBA953 > UBA953. The sequence continues at coordinate 3,975 of CAIYAN010000378.1, forward strand.
CCGCCGGCCGCACCGGCCAACAGCCCATTTCCTCGCGCCAATGGTCGAGCGGCGTGCTCCCGAGCAAGTACCAGGGCATCCAGTTCCAATCCAAAGGCGAAGCCGTCCATTACATCGGCAACCCGCAGGGCGTCTGCCAGAGCACGCAGCGGCAAGTGGTCGACGAAATCCGACGACTGAACGGCAGTCTAGCCGAGGAGACCGTTGACCCGGAAATCGCCACCCGCGTCGCCCAGTACGAGATGGCCTTCAAGATGCAGACCAGCGTCCCGGAGCTACTCGACTTCAAGAGCGAATCGCCCAAGACGATCGAAGCTTACGGCATCAAGGAGATCGGCGACGGCTCCTTTGCCTCCAATTGCCTCATGGCTAGGCGCTTGGCCGAACGCGGGGTGCGCATGATTCAACTCTACCACCGCGCCTGGGACCTGCACGGCGGCCTCGACAACGGCATGAAGATGGGCGCCCAGGACGTCGACAAGGCCACCGCGGCGCTCATCAACGACCTGAAGGAGCGCGGCCTGCTCGAAGACACGCTCATCCTCTGGGGCGGGGAATTCGGCCGTACCCCGATGGGTCAGGGCTCGGGTCGCGACCACCACATCGCAGGCTACTCGGTCTTCCTCGCCGGCGGCGGCGTCAAGGCCGGCACGACCTACGGGGCAACCGATGAACTCGGCTACCACGCGGTCGAGAACGTCGTGGATGTGCATGACCTGCATGCCACCATGCTGGCCCTCATGGGCATCGACCACCACAACCTCAGTGTGAAGTATCAGGGGCTCGATGTGCGCCTGACGGGGATCGCTGGCAAGGTGGTCAAAGGCATTATGGCCTAGCCATGCCACTCCGCCCGATCCCGACTGACGTCAGCCCGTCCCGCGACGAGTTGGGCCGCCGCGCCGCCGCCCATGTGGTGAAGCTATTGCAGGGAATCTTAACGACCCAACCGCGCGCCCGCGTAGTCTTCGCCTGCGCTCCTTCGCAGAATGAGTTCCTAGCCGCGCTCATCACTCAAAGCCAAAGTGTCATCGACTGGTCGCACATCGACGGCTTCCATATGGACGAGTATATCGGACTCCGCGCGCATCATCCCGCCAGTTTCCGTACCTACCTACGGCAACACTTCCTCGACCACGTCACCCTCGGTAGCTTCGCTGAAATCCACGCCGAAGCCTTGGACCCCGAAGCAGAAGCGACCCGCTATGCTAGCCTACTCTCCGCCGCGCCCATTGATCTCATCTGCTTAGGCATTGGGGAGAACGGTCACATTGCATTCAACGACCCACCCGTCGCGGACTTCGACGACCCGCAACTTGTGAAGGTCGTCCAACTCGACCATGCCTGCCGGCAGCAACAACTGAATGATGGCTGCTTTGCAACCTTGGCGGATGTTCCTAAGCAAGCGTTAAGCCTCACGATACCGGTCTTCCGGCAAGCCCAGCACCTGAGCGTCGTCGTTCCAGGCATGCGCAAAGCCCAAGCCGTGGCCGCCGCTTGCCTCGGCCCGCTGACCACGAAGTGTCCCGCCTCAATCCTGCGGATGCATCCGAGCGTTCGGCTGTTCTTGGACGAGTTTGCGGCCCTACAGCTGACCGCCTAGGCGAGGACGAAGTTATACAAGGCATAGCCGTCATTTATTTGATGCGCTCCGCCCCTCTTTAGCCTTCTCATGAGTCGGGCTTGGGCTAACTTCAGCCCATGTCCCCACGTACCCTCCTCCCTCTCTGGGCGGCGATCTTCTCGTTCGTCCTCGCTTCCCCCTTGGCCATGGCTGCCGACGCTCCCGCCACGACCGCTCCGGCTGCTGCCGCCGCCACGCCCAGCGCCAAGGTTGAACTCTTCAATGGTAAAGACCTCACGGGTTGGACCTCCTTCCTAAAAGGCGGAACTCCCGCCGCGGAAACCTGGTCGGTCAAAGATGGCCTCTTGGCCTGCACCGGTAAGCCGAATGGCTTTCTCCGCACCGAGAAGTCCTACAAGCAATATAAGTTCACGGTCGAATGGCGCTTCACCAAACCCGGCAACACCGGTGTCGTCGTTCACATGACCGCTCCCGACGCCATCTGGCCGAAGAGCATCGAGTGTCAGGGTATGAACAAAAACCAGGGTGACTTCTATTTCTGGTCCGGCGCTACTTCCAAGGAAGGCGTCGCCATGAAAGCCAAGGACGGCACCATCCGTGGCTACCGTATCGGCAAGCAGCTCGACGCGGAGAAACCAGCGGGCGAATGGAATACCTTCACCACGATCTGCGATAAGGATACCGTGACCATCCTCGTGAACGGCAAGGAAGTGAACAAGGCCACCGGCACGAACCTCTCCGAAGGCTTCATTGGTCTACAATCCGAAGGCGGCGCCTTCGAAGTGAAACGCTGCACCCTCGAGCCGCTCTAATTCCCCTCTATAAAATCCTATGCGTCTCCTTGCCCTCCTCCTTGCCTCCGTCGCCCTGACGGCTGCGCCCACCCCGCCCGAAGGCTTTACCTCGCTCTACAACGGCAAGGACCTCACTGGCTGGCGCGGTGGCGACACTTCCGACCACCGGGCCTACCTCGCCCTCTCGCCCGAAAAGCGCGCCGAGCGTGACAAGACCTGGACGGCGGACATGCTGGCCCACTGGAAGGCTGAAGGCGACGAGCTCGTTAATGATGGCAAAGGCAAGTATGCCACCACCGAGAAGGAATACGGCGACATCGAGCTGACCCTCGAATACAACATGGCACCGCTCGGTGACTCGGGTATCTACCTCCGCAACGTCCCCCAAGTACAAATCTGGGACCCGGCCAACGCTAAGGAAAAGAAGAACGGCGCCGACAAAGGCAGCGGTGCGCTCTGGAATAACGGCCTAAACAACGGCAAATTCCCGCTCGTCGTTGCCGACAAGGCTCCCGGCGAATGGAACACCCTGCGCATCGTCATGGTCGGCGCCCGCGTCAGCATCTGGCTCAACGGCAAGCAGACGGTCGATTATGCCAGCCTCGAAAACTATTACGACCGCAAGCTCGCCGTCCCCGCTAAGGGTCCCATCTGCCTCCAGACGCATGGTGCCCCCATCCGCTGGCGCAACGTCTTCGTGCGCGAAATCAACGGTGCCGAAGCCAATAAATACCTCGCCTCGAAGGGCACCGAAGGCTTCAAAGCGATTTTCAACGGTAAGGACCTCACTGACTGGAAGGGCGCGACCGACCAGTATGAAGTCGTGGATGGCGCCATCTTCTGCAAGCCTAACAAGGGCGGCAACCTCTACCACAAGGACGACCTGACTGACTTCGTCGCTCGCCTGGAATTCAAGGTACCCGCTGGCGGCAATAACGGCCTCTGTCTCCGCTTTCCAGGCACCGGTAACACTGCCTATGTCGGCATGTGCGAGTTGCAGGTCTTGGACGACAACTATGATAAGGTGAAGGGCAAGATCGACCCACGGCAGGTCCATGGTTCGGCCTATGGCATGGTCGCCGCCCAGCGTGGCTACCAGCGCCCCATCGGCGAATGGAACTTCCAGGAAGTCACCGTCAAGGGCTCGACCATCAAAGTCGAACTCAACGGCTACGTCATCCTCGACGCTGACCTCAGCAAGGTCGACATGGCCACGGTCATGGCGAAGAGCGCCCACCCGGGTAAGGATCGTAAGAACGGCTTCTTCGGCTTCGCTGGCCACGGCGATGCCGTCGGCTTCCGTGACCTCTCCATCAAGTCCTTGGCCGAAGCTAAGTAAGCCATGCAAGTTCGGCGTTCGTCGATTTTAGTCTTACTGGCCGCTGCCTCGACGTTGCTCGCCGAAGAGCGCGTTGAGTTTAACCGCGACATTCGGCCGATCTTCTCGGACACCTGCTTCGCTTGTCACGGGCCCGACGAAGCAAAGAC
>CAIYAN010000379.1 GCA_903924185.1 uncultured Opitutia bacterium
GTTGCCTGCCAGGTCGGGACACAATCCCAACCCTACCCAATGCAGGCACGGCGAAGCCCGCGCTCCATAACCTTTCATTAACAATAATATCGAAATGACCTAGGATTCGACTGAAACTTCCTCACCCCAGCCCTGTCTCCCCAACAAGGATACCCCCTGTCCTCGACTCCGCCCTCGATCCTGCCCTCGACTCAATCATCGACTCTCGCCCCCCTTCCGTTCCCCGGTCCCCCTTCTTAAACTCCCTTTGCTCTCTTAAATTTACCTCCTTTTTGCACAGGCCACCGGCCGATTTGCACTTTTGCACTGCTGCTAACTTCTTCCCCTATCCCCCATCCCCTATCCCCTTCAAACTCACCATGCCCCGCCTCCCCCTCCTCGCCGCCGCCTGCCTGGCCGTACTCTCCGCACCCATCTCCACGTTCGCTGAAGCCCAGTGGATCTGGACCGCTAAGAATAACGTGACCAACCAGCAATCGTGGGCTCGCACGGTCATCGACCTTAAGGAGGTCCCGACCAAGGCCCTGTTACTCGCCTCCGCCGACAACCACATCGAGGTGTGGGTCAATGGTCAGCCCGCCGGGAAATCCGATGAGTGGGCCGAAGCCGCCCAGACCGATGTCACCAAGTTCCTGAAGCCCGGCCGTAATACCATCTCCGTCCTCGCCCGCAATGATGGCGGGATCGCCGCCCTCGTCGTGCGCCTCGAGTCCGGTAAGGTCGTCCTCACCGAATCCAACGCCGCTTGGCGCGTGACCAATGCGAAGCCCGACGCGAAATGGCAGACGGCCGAGTTCGACGATGCGAAGTGGGAAAAGGCCACCGTGGTGAAGCCGCTCGGCGAAGAGCCGTGGGGTAATGTCTTTGGCGGCGCTGCTGGTAAAACGGCTGGCGCCGGTAAGCGCGGTTCCGCTGGCTCCGTCGCCGCGCCGGAATCCCTCATCCTCCAGCCGGGCTTCAAGGCCGAGCTCCTCTACACCGTCCCGAAGTCCGAACAGGGTTCCTGGGTTTCACTCGCGGTCACGCCCACCGGCGATCTGGTCGCCGGCGACCAAGGGGGCGTGCTGTGGCATGTGTCCCTCAAGGACCCCACCAAGCTGACCATCACCAAGATCGACACGAAGGCCATCGGTTGCCACGGGCTGCTCTTCGCCCACGGCGCCCTCTACGCCTGCACGAGCGAAAAGGGTAAGGGCGACATCTGGCGCCTCCGCGATGTCAAGGGTGACGGCTCTTACGCTGAACAAACGATGCTTCGCTCCCTCAAGGGCTCCGGCGAACACGGCCCCCACCAACTGGTCCTCGACCGTGATGGCTCGATCCTCGTGGTCGGAGGTAACCACACCAAACTGCCCGACGATGAAAAGGCCGGCGCCACCGCCAAGCATTACGACGAGGACGATTTGCTGAAGAAGTTCGAAGATGCCAACGGCCACGCCGCCGGTATCAAGGCCGTCGGCGGCTGGATCGCCCGCATGGATAAGGACGGCAAGGATTGGGTCCGTGTGTCGACGTGCTTCCGCAATCCCTACGATTGCTCCGTGGCCCCAGACGGCGATATCTTCACCTACGATTCTGACATGGAATGGGATATGGGCGCTCCGTGGTACCGCCCAACGCGCATCTACCTGTGCACGCCCGGTGGCGAGCTGGGCTGGCGCTCCGGCGCTGGTAATAATGCTTTTGCAACCCTCGACATGCAGCCTGCACTGGTCGATGTGGGCCCCGGTTCTCCCACTGGCACGGCCATGGGCACGGGTGCTAAATTCCCCGCCGCTTACCAACGCACGTTCTACGCCTGCGATTGGACTTTCGCCACGCTCTACGCGATTCACCTGACGCCGGAAGGCGGCGGCTGGAAAGCCCGCAAAGAGGTCTTCGCGGCTGGTCGTCCATTCTCCGTGACCGATGTCGTCATCCGCCCGCAAGACGGCCACATGTACGTGACCATCGGTGGCCGCGGTGGCCAGTCCGCCCTCTACCGCATCACCTACCAAGGCACGGAGTCCACTGCGCCCGCCGCATGGTTCCCAGCCACGCCTGAACAGACACTGCGCCGTGAACTCGAAGCCCTCCGCGATGTCGCGCCTTCCTCCGCCGCCCTCGCCAAAGCTTGGCCGCTCATGGGTCACCCTGATCGCTGGGTCCGCTACGCCGCCCGCATCGCGGTCGAACACCAACCCGTCGCCGCTTGGCGCGCCCAAGTGAAGCCCGACGCCAACTTCGACCTCGCGCTCAATGCCGCGGTGGCCCTCGCCCGTTGTGGCACGAAGGATGACCTCGCCGCCATCGTTGCCGCCGCCGAAGCGGCCGCCAAGTCTAAGGACCTTCGCCAGCAACAGGATCGTCAGCGCGTCTTCCAGGTAGCGTTCTCCCGACATGGGCGCCCTGACGACGCCACCGCGGGCCGTCTCGGCAAGGAGGCCGCCGGCCGCCTGCCGTCGGGTAACGATGCCTACGATCGACAGCTTGCCCAGCTCGCCATCTTCCTCGGTGAACCATCGGCCCCCGCCCGCGTGCTCCAGGCCATGAAGGTCGCCCAGGCAGGCCCGGCCGTTATCGCCGACCCCGAGATTCTCGCCCGCCACCCAGGCTACGCCCGGGACGCTACCGCCGCCATGGCCGTGACGCCATCATCGACGCGTATCGGACTCGCCGTCTACTTGTGCCGCGCAACCGTCGGTTGGACGCCTAACCTCCGTAAAGAGTTCTTCGGCTTCCTCGACGAGCTGAGCCTCGCCCAAGGCGGCAATTCGCTCAAGGGGTTCGTTCGCAATATCCGCAAGGAGGCCGTGGCGATGGTACCCGCAGCGGAACGCGCCGCATTCGAGGCCAGCGCGCCCGTGGTTAAAGCCACGCCGATTCCCGCCGCCCAAGGTCCGGGCCGCCTGTGGACTCACGCCGAGGCCCTGAAGGCCTGGGAAAACGGTAAGGCCACGGGTACCCTAGATTTCGCCAATGGTCAGAAGATGTTCGCCGCGGCGCTCTGCTCGCAGTGTCACCGCATGGGTGGGGCTGGCGGCGCGCAAGGTCCCGACCTCACGGGCCTCGGCGTCCGCACCGCCGCCGCCGACATGCTGACGAGTATCATTCAGCCTAGCGCGGTGGTGTCCGACCAATACGCCAATTCCGAAATCTCCCGCGTCGATGGTGGTAAAACGATTGGCCGTATCCTCAACGAGGAAGGCGATAAGCTGCAGCTCGCTGTCAGCGCTTTCGATCCCTCCAACCAAGTCAGCGTCAACCGCTCCGACATCCTGGCCATCGACCGCTCCACGGTCAGCCCGATGCCCGCCGGCTTGCTCAACTCGCTCAACGAACAGGAAGTGGTCAACCTCATGGCCTACCTCCTCTCCGGCGGTAACGCACAGGATAAGGTTTATAAGAAGTAAGGTCGGGGTTCCAGGGCAGCGGTCACTCCACCCAGTCGAGCCTCACCAGAGGACCGGCTGGGTGACGCCGATGTTGCGCTGGACTTCAGGGTCCGTCGGATCAGCGGGTAACTTCTTCCATAGCTCCAGATAGGTCACCTCGCCGAACTGGCGACCCGCGAAGAGGAGGCTGGGCTGACGTGCCGGCCAACCTTCCCACGCCTGGACGTCGGGCTTAAGGGTCCACTTGGATTTATCGGCTAAGTAGGGATAGAGGAAGGCAACGGCCTTCCGGATGCCCCGGCCATCGGGCAAGGTATAGAGCCAGAGGTTATCCTCCTTGGTCGAGAGGACCTGACAAAGGAGGACCATATTATCCAACTGGAAGATCGAGTAGCCGTAGGGCTTAGTGCGCGCGAGCTCCAGCGGGAAGCCGCCGTCCAGCCCCATCTGCTTCGCCACAAAGACTTCTTTATACTGCTTACGACAAGCCGCGAGCTTCGCTTGGTCGCCAATGAAATCCGCGTACACGGCTAGCTGGAGATAGAAGGCGACGGCGTGGTTATTCTTGGCCGCAGCCTCTTCCTTGCCGTTCTTGCTGGTGACCATCCACTCCGCCAGTTCGCGGAACCAACCGCGCAAGTCCTGGGCGAGGCCGGCTGAAAAGGCCGGCGAACGTTCCAGCGCCTTCACCGCGGCGGGGATCTCGATCAAGTGAAGGGCGTCGATGATGCCGATACCACGACCCGGGGAGACGCCCGGAACCGCCTGCGCAAAGTTAAGGTGCGGGCTCATACGCAGCTTCGCATCCAAGAAGAAAATGCGGAGGAGCTCGGCGGCTTTATTCGCGTATTTCTCGTCCCCAGTAATTTTATAGGCGGCGGCCAAGGCGGCGACCGAGTCACGTAAGGTCTTCACGACGAGGCGGTGCTGACTGAAGTTCTCCGGGTTGGTCTCCCCGTCGCGGCGGATATACGGTAAGCCGTTCGGCTTACTGGCGTCGGGCCACCAATAGTCACCGTTAGAATAGAAGTCATTCACGCCGCCTTCGCTCAGTTTCGCTGGGAAAGCGGTGATGCTCAGGGGCGCTTGCGCCAAGGCCTTCGCGGCAGCCTTTAGGATGCGCTCGCGATCAATCGCCGCGACGTCCACGACGACCGGTGGCGCGACCACCGGGCCCGTCTCCGCGGCGGTGGCCGTGACGGCGAGTAGAACGAAAAGGGCGAGACGTGCGAACAGGCTCATAGGGTTAGCCCATTAGCCTGTATCCGCCTTTGGCTTTCAACCCCAGACCCCTTAATCTACCTTAAGAAAAGCCCGTCGATACTCACTTTTCTTCCCTACCCGGAGGCATCACTTACCGCGTCCGGTCATTTGCGCGGCGGCCTTCCCGAGGGCGTCACCCACGAGGAAATAGGTCTCGGCGTTACCAAACTCATGGTGACCATGGCTCGGGTTCGGGGAGTCTGCGGGCTTCCGAACAAAATCACGCGTGGGTACAAACACGACGGTGTCCTTGAACTCCGGCATGAGCGCGACATTAGCCTGCGCCTGACGCAGCGCAGTCCATTCCTTCGGGGCATCGACCCA
>CAIYAN010000380.1 GCA_903924185.1 uncultured Opitutia bacterium
AGGAGCGTCGCGGGGCTCCAGATGCCTAGGAAGGCGAGTGGGTAGAAGATCAGGCTGTCGACGCCTTGCCCGACGACGGTTGAGCCAATGAAGCGGGCCCAGGGGTGGCGTCCGCCCATGCGCACCTTCATCTTGGCGAGGACGTACGAGTTGAGGAAGTCGCCGACGCAGAAGGCCACGATGGAGCCGAGCGCGATGCGCCAGCCCCCGCCGAAGCAGGTCTCGAGCGCCGGTTGGAGCTGCGCGCTGAAGGGTTCGTTCGGGCTAGCGGGCAGGGCGAGGATGACCCAGGTCATGACCGTGGCGAAGAGCAGCGCACCGAAGCCTGCCCAGATGACGCGGCGAGCCAAGGCGTACCCATAGACCTCGGTGAGGATATCGCCGAAGATGTAAGACAGCGGGAAGAAGAGGTTCCCGGCGCCAAACTGCGTGGGTCCCAGCAGGGGGAGGTCCAGCATGACCACTTTGGCTGGCCCAATCAGGTTGGAGCAAAGCAACACGGCCACGAAGGCCCCCAAGATGAGGTCGTAGTAACGGAAGCTGCGAGTCATGGTTGGGATTTAGACGGGAAGTCGGGTGGACGCCAATCGCCCCAGCTTTATTTCCAATATTCCCGGACGACCCGTTCCCACTCATCGGCGAGGAGTTGGTGGCCGCGGTAAGTTGGGTGCACGGTGTCCCAGACCCAATAATCGTCGGCGGTTTTGGCAGCGGCGTCGTCGAAGAGTTTCTGCAGTCGGACCAAAGCAGCACCGTGCTTCTGGGCGAGTTTGGCGACGATGGCTTGGCGGGCGACGATGCCCTCGGGGACAGGCTTGCCGGGATGGCGCACGAAGGGCTCGATCAGTACCAGCTTAAGTTTCGGGTTCTGGGCGCGAGCGTCGGTCAGGAGCTTGTCGTAGGTCGCTTCGTAGGCCTCCAATGTCACGTTTCGGCTCTGGTCATTCACGCCGATCATGATCGAAAGGAGGGTGGGCTTGAGCGCGAGGGTGTCTTTGGCCCAGCGCTTCTCGAGGTCGAGGACGGTATTGCCGCTCACCCCGCGGTTATAAAAATCCAGTTTACGTTCGGGGAAGCCCGCACCGTGGCGGGCCGCGATGATGAAGGCGTACCCATGACCAAGGATGTGGTTCGGGTCGACCGAGCGCCCGCGATTGCCGTCGGTGATAGAGTCGCCTTGGAAGAGGACGCGCTCATTTGGCCCGAAGGCCGGGATCGGTTCCACCGCCGCCAGCGTGAGCGCGTAGAGGAGGGCGAGGAGGGGGCGCACGGTTAGTAAAGGGTTTACTTGGGGGCGCCGATCCGGCGTGCCCGGATGTTAGCGCCGCCTTGCAGGATGAAGTTGGGGACCGCCCCGACGCCCCCTTGGACGGCCCAGAAGTTGAGGTCGGCGTTCGCAAGATTCCGAGGGTCTTCAACGTCGCATACGAGGGTCTGCCAGGCATTGCGTTCGTCGGTCTGGCCCTTGCCGGGGAACTCGGTGTTGAGTTGGGCGATGGAGAATCCGCAGGCCCCGCTGACGGCGACATGGCAAGTATTGCGGTAGGCGCCCACGCGCCCGAGCCGAGACGCATGATGGGCTTGGGCGAACTCAAGGCCGCGAGCATTACTTGCCACGACCAGGTTGTCGGCGTCGGTGTGCTCGTTGATGACAATCCCGGTATGGTAACCGGTCACGACGACCTGCCGGAGGATAGTCAGCGCGGCGTTATTACAGGCGGGGGTGATGAGCCCTTTGGTCCCATGGGTCGGCCGGGAGGCCTGCACATTATAGACACCGGTGTTGATGAAGATATTCTCCAGCTTGGCTTGCATCGCGAAACGCAAGTCGACGCCGTCGATGCGAGGGTTGTCGTCGGTGCGTACGTCCAGGTTGCGCAGGACGACGAACACGGCGGAGAAGCCACCGTACAATGACGAGGGAGCCCGCGGGACAGAGATGACCCCGGGCCCCGCCTCGGCGAGGCACTTCACGATGGTCCCGTGATTCTGCAGGGGAAAATCACCGATCGTGCCGAAGACCGGCGTCGGCTCCGTCGCGCCGACGATCTCGATTGAAACCCAGCTGGGGGCAGGGCGGTTGATGGGAGGGACAATGATCCGGCCGCGAAAAACGCCGGTGGGTAAAGTCATGCGTCCGCCCCCGGCGGCGACCACGGCGGCGAGGCAGCGGGAAAAAGCCGCGGTGTTGTCCGTGGCGTCATCGCCGACGGCCCCGTAGGCGCGGGCATCGAAGACGCCGGTGGGGAGCTCGGCCGCCAGGAGCGGGGCGGTGAGCCCCAGTAAGATGGTGCCAAGCAGCGGCAGGGTGAAGCGCATCAGGGCTCTACTTCGCTTTCTTCACTGCCGCCTTAGCCTTAGCGCGCGGTTGCTGGTCCTGCGTCAGTTGGGCGAGGGCGATGGTTTCGTCGGTCTGCTTTTGCCAAAGTGCGGCCATCTCCTTGACCTTCTCGGGCATCTTGGCTGCGAGGTCGTTCTGCTCGGCTCGGTCGGTACGGAGGTCGTAGAGGCTCCAGGGTTGGTCTTTGGCTGCCACCAGTTTCCAATCACCGACGCGGAGGGCCTTATTGCCTTCATGCAGCCACCAGAGGCTTTCACGTTCGATGGCGACGTCTTTAGCGAAAGCCGGCACGAGGCTCTTGCCCGGGGCGAGTGGGATGGGCTGGCCTTGCCATTCCTTGGGTTTGGTCGCGCCCGTCACCTCCAGCAGCGTGGGCACGATGTCGACGATGTGGGCGGGCGTCTGTCGCAGTTCGTCGCGCGCGGCAATGCCCGCGGGCCAATGAGCAATGAGCGGGGTGCTGATGCCGCCCTCGTGGACCCAGGTCTTATGGAGGCGATGCGGCGTGTTGGCCGCGCTGGAGAACCCTGGTCCGAGGCAGAGGTAGCTGGCGGCGCTGCCCATCGGGGCCTGCGGGTCATGTCCACCGTCGCGCACCATGATCTCGGCGCTCGCCCCGTTGTCTGAGGCAAAAAGAATCAGCGTATTCTCGTAGGCGCCCATGGCCTTGAGCTGAGCGATCAGACGACCGATGTCTTGGTCCATGCGGTCGACCATCGCGGCGTGGATGGCCATCTTTGTGGCCTGGAAGCGGCGTTGCTCGGCGGTCAACTCGGACCAAGGCAGTGGGCGGGTGACTTCACCGGCGCCGAGTTTTTCGATGGCAGCAGGGAAGGCGTAGGGTGGCCCCACCTCGCGTTCGAGGGGCGATAGCGTCGTCTTCGTCAGTCCCATCTTCTGTTGGCGGGCGAAGCGGGCGGCGCGCATCGCGTCCCAGCCATCGAGGTATTTATCGCGGTACTTGGCGATGTCCTCGGGAAGGGCGTGGAGGGGGAAGTGCGGGGCGATGTAC
>CAIYAN010000381.1 GCA_903924185.1 uncultured Opitutia bacterium
GTCGCGGTGAAGCGGAAGACGTGGAGGTTCGTCCGGGCAAGGTCGACGGTCAGGTTACGGTTACCGTGGGCATCGCGCTGCACATTGTCAGCGTCATGCGGCGGCTCCAACCACCGTCCGTCCGTGCGGATGAACTTAAATGCGACCGAAGGGGCGGCCCCCAACACAGCAGCGACCGGCGCGCTTACCTCGAACCCTTCAGCGCCGAGTAAGCAGACCGCATGCAAAGTCCACGGTGCCATGTCCGCCACGCGGCCCCAGTCGTTGAATGGCCCCAGCACCCGCAGGCTGGCGTCGGCCGCTTCGGGACAGAGGGGCTTCCATAGAAAAAAGTGCACCTGACCGTCCTCAATCCAGCAGCCGGAACGGGTCGCCCAGGCTTGGGCCTCGGCCCGCTCCAAAGTCACCAACACCGCCGGCTCGTTTAAGAGCAACGGCGGGGGCGTCTCTGACCGCCAATCGCTGGCCAAGGCGACCAAGCCCGAGGCCTTGGTCTCCCAGCGCGCGCTGGCGAGCAGACGGTTCATGGCGTCCTTGATGCGGGCGAAGAAATCCATGGCGAGCAAAAGCGGGCTTCACTCCGAGCGAAACAAGGCTCACATTGCCGAGGTGAACATCCAAGTTCTAGTCAGCGATTGGGAAGGCCACCGCCTTCTGGACACCGGCGACGGCCTCAAGCTCGAGGAAATCGGTGGCGTCCGCATGGTCCGCAGCGAACCCAAAGCCTGGTGGCGCCAAAGCCTGCCGCGGACCGAATGGGCTAAAGCCGTCGCGGTGCACGAAGAAGGCGGGCGCGAAGGCCGCTGGAAGCTCAACGGCAATTGCCCCCGCGACTGGGAAACTAAATTGGGTAAACTGAAGCTGCAGCTGCGCTTCATGGATAATTCCAAGCAATTTGGCGTCTTCGCCGAACAGTCGCCCCACTGGAAGTGGCTGGCCGAGCAAAAGGCCACTGGCGCGAACCGACCCCGCTTGCTCAACCTTTTCGGCTACACCGGGGCGGCTTCGCTGATCGCCGCCCAAGCCGGCTGGCACGTGACGCACGTTGATGCCTCCAAGCCCGCGGTCGCCTGGGGTCGCCGTAACCAAGAGGCCTCTGGCCTGACCGAGGAGCCAATCCGCTGGATTATCGAAGACGCCCCGACGTTCGTGAAGCGCGAGATCAAGCGCGGCAACCAGTACGAGGCCGTCCTGATGGACCCGCCGGCTTTCGGTCGCGGCCCGACGGGCGAATTCTGGAAGGTCGAACAAGACCTCGCTCCCCTCCTCCGCTCCTGTCGCGAACTCCTTTCCCCGCAGGCGCAGTTTATGATCTTAACGGTCTACACCATCGATGCGTCATCGATTCTCTGTCACAACCTGCTGGAGGAATGTACCAGCGGCCTCGGTGGCAAAATCGACATCGGTGAACTCGCTTTGAAACAGGAAGGTAACGGTCGCTTACTCCCGCTCTCACTCTGGGGTCGCTGGCAGGCTAATTCGAAAGGATAGACGCCCTTCTGAGCCGAGTTTTGGCCTTGGGCTTGGTTATTAAGTTTCCTCCCTCCAAGGAATCCCTCTAGTTTCAGCCCGTGAGCCTAGTGCCAGACCAAGCTGCCTTCCGCGAGTTCGCCCGCACCAGTGACATCGTGCCCGTCTGCCTAGACCTGATGGCCGACTTGGAGACGCCAGTCTCGGTCTACGCCCGCTTGCGCAGCCAAGGTGCCAGTTTCCTGTTTGAATCCGTCACTGGCGGTGAACATATCGGCCGCTATAGCTTCTGTGGTGCTGGCCCAGCCCTCACGATCACCTCGTGGGAAGACCGCACCGAGAAAGTCTACCGCGATGGCCGCAAGGAATCCTTCCCCACCCCGGCCGACCCGCTCGAACTCGTCAAAAAGGAAGTCGCCGGCCTCCGCGTCGCCCAAGTCCCCGGCCTGCCCCCTTTCGTCGGCGGGATGGTCGGTATGGTCGGCTACGAATACGTCCACCGCACCGAGCCCACGGTCCCACGTCCCGCCAAGGACCCCGCGGGCACGCCGTTGACCCACTTCATGCTCGTCGACCGGGTCGTCGCCTTCGACAACGCCCGCCAGACCCTGCGTCTCATCGTCAATACCCGCATCACGTCGCCTGAACAGGCCGATGCCATCTGGCTCGCCGCCAAGCAGGACCTCGAGGCCCTCAAGGCTATCGTCACGGGTCCCCGTGCCGCCCAAGCCGCCGAGTTGCCCGATGCTGCTGGCTTCGCCGTTGGCCAGTCGAACGTCAGCCAGCCCGACTTTGAAGCCGCCGTCCGCCGCACCCAGGAATACGTCCGCGCCGGCGATTGCGTCCAGGTCGTGCTCTCGCGCCGCACCGATATCCCCTTCAAGGGCGAGCCCCTCGCCCTCTACCGCGTCCTCCGCCACGTCAACCCGTCGCCCTATATGTTCGTCATCGAGACGGGCCTGGGCTTCGACGTCGTGGGCGCCTCGCCAGAAGTGAATGTCCGTCTCACGGGCCGACGCTGCGAGATCCGGCCCATCGCTGGTACCCGCCCGCGCGGGATTGACGAAGCCGCTGATCGCAAATTGGAAGCCGACCTCTTGGCCGACCCGAAGGAACGCGCCGAGCACCTCATGTTGGTCGACCTGGCCCGCAACGACCTTGGTCGTGTCTGCGTGCCTGGCACCGTGACGGTGCCCTCCTATGCCATTATCGAGCGCTATTCGCACGTGATGCACATCGTCTCGCAGGTCGAAGGCGACCTCTCCCCGAAGCATGATGCGTTCGACCTCTTCCGCGCGACTTTCCCCGCTGGCACGCTCTCCGGCGCTCCGAAGGTCCGTGCGATGCAGATTATCTCCGAACTCGAAGGCGAGCGCCGCGGCGTTTACGGCGGTGCGGTGGGTTATTTCGGCTTCGATGGTGGTCACGACTCGTGCATCGTCATCCGCACAGCCTCCTTACGTAACGGCGTCGCCAGCATGCAAGCCGGTGCCGGCGTCGTCGCGGATTCGGTCCCCTCGGCCGAATACGAAGAAACGGTCAATAAGTCCAAAGGCGTACTCCGCGCCCTCGGGCTGGCCGCTGGCCTGAAGTCCTAACCTCCGTGGCCAAAGCCAAGCCCACGAAGAAGGACAAGGGGCTCAAGCCATTGCCTGTCGTGGCGACGACGCCGCCGCCGTCGGCCCCAGTGAACCTCGACCCGACCGAGCCCGGCGAGGCCTGGGAAAAACTCTCCCCGGATGAACGCTCGCCGATTCGGAGTTATCTAGACCAAATCGGCAAAACCCCCCTGCTCACGCTGGAACAAGAAACCGCGCTCGCCCGCCGGGTTCTCAAAGGCGACGAAGCCGCCCGCCAGCATATGATCCAGGCGAACCTTCGCTTGGTGGTCCGCATCGCGAAGGACTACGATAATTTTGGTCTGCCGTTGATGGACCTCATCAGCGAAGGCAACTTTGGGCTCATCAAGGCCGTGGAACGCTTCGACCCCGACAAAGGCGGCAAACTCAGTACCTACGCGGCGTGGTGGATTAAGCAGGCCATCAAGCGGGCGCTAGCTTCAGACGGAAAAACCATCCGCCTCCCCGTGCACATGGTCGACCGCATCGCCCAGATGCGTCGAATTTCCAACCTACTCACCAAGGAATTGGAACGTGAACCCACTAACGATGAAATCGCGCAGGCGATGGACATCCCCCTCTCCAAGGTCGTGCATATGAAGTCGGTCGCCAACCGGGCCGCCTCGCTCGATCAACCGGTCGGCGAAGACGGTGATGCGACGCTCGGCGACTTGGTGAAGGATGAATCGGCCCGTTCGCCGTTCGAAAACCTTCGCGGTAAGTCCGACCTCACGGAAATCGCCGAGATGCTCGCCCACCTCGAGCCTCGCGAGGCGGAGGTCATCACACTGCGCTTCGGGCTGAATGGCGAAAGCCCACTGACACTCGAGGAAGTCGGTGAAATGTTTAAACTCACCCGCGAACGCGTCCGCCAACTGCAGCAGTCTGCCTTGATGCAGTTACGCCGCATGATGACTGAGCGGCAGAAGCTCCTAACGCCGGAAGACGTCCGCAAGAACCGCATGGCGGATGCCCGCGCCGA
>CAIYAN010000382.1 GCA_903924185.1 uncultured Opitutia bacterium
CTGGTAACGTGTGGTGGGCATGGCTATGCCTAACGGCGGCGGCCTCCGCCCAAACCGCACCAGCCCCCGCGACCCCCGTCATCGGGGCGCCCGATGTCCCCGCCGCCCCAGTCATTGCGCCGAAGACGCCCGACCTCCTCCCAGACGCCCTCTTCGCAGGCTTCGTCCCGCGCCTAACGCTACTCATTCCCCCGGAAAGCATGGCGGCGCTGGCCAAAGACCCCCGCGCCCTCGTTAAGTTCACGCTCAAGGAAACCAATGGGCAGACCCTCGAGAACTGCTCGGTCAAACTCAAAGGCTCCGCCGGCAGCTTCCGGCAGATCAACGAAGACCGCCCGGGGTTTTCCATCCGGACTGACAAGGTTAAGAAGGACCAGGAGTTCCGGGGCTCTTCGAAATTCCAGCTCAATAACTGCGCCCAGGACGGCACCATGCTGCACGAGCAGATCGCGGGCGAGATGTCCCGCAAGGCCGGCATCGTGGCCTCGCGCTGCACGCACGCCTATGTGACGCTCAATAACAAGGTCCTCGGCACGTACGTGCTTAAAGAAGGCTTCAACGGCGAGCTCCTGAGCTACTTTTTCAAGAATACCAGCGGCCACCTGTACGACGGGGGCTTCCTCAACGAGATTAACCCCAACCTCGAAGTCGATAAAGGCGACCCGGCCGAGAAATCCCGACTGCTCGAATTCTGCGGGGCCCTCGGGGAACCCGACCCCGCCAAGCGCCTCCAGCGCATGGATAAGATCTTAGATATCGACGCCTACTTCCGGTACCTCGCATTGGAGCAGGTGCTCTGCCACTGGGATGGGTATTCCTTTAATCAGAATAATTATCGCACTTACGAAGACCCCGGGTCTGGGAAGTTCTACTTCCTGCTCCACGGGATGGATCAAGTCTTCGCCAATGATAATCGCTGGTATATCTTCAAGCCGCCGGCCAAGGCCGTGCCCAACGCGCTCCTCTTCGATAAGACCATGCGCGAACGGGCCCGCACCCAGTTCTTCGGCGTCTATGAAAAGGTCCTCCGTCCCATCGACTGGCCGCGCCGCGCGAACGAAATCGCTGCCGACCTTAAGTTGAAGTTGAAACCCATTGACCCCGAAGAATCCAAACGCTTCGAACAACGCGGCAAGGAAGCCGCGGGGCAGATCAAGGCCCGCCTCGATTGCGTCAAAGCCCAGGTCGAAGACGCCTACCGCCTCCGCGGCGCTGGCGGTAAAGCCGTCCTCGGCGCGGCGAACTACGCCTGGGTCTGGTCGACCGACAAGGGCGAAGCCAAGGAAGTGAACCTCGGCGGCAAGGATTGCCTCTACGTTAAAGTCGGTGCGGAGAAAGGGGCCGACTGGCGCCTGCCGCTCTCGCTCTCGCCTGGCCGCTACCGCCTAGAGGGTAAGCTCCAATGGAAGGGCGTGAAAGCAGGCGCTGGCGATAACGCGAAGGGCGGCCGCCTCCGCGTCTCCGGCGTGGGTGGCAGCGATAACGCCAAGAACCCTCCCCTCCTCGGCGACAGCCCTTGGAAAAGCGTCAGCGTCGATTTCGCCGTCACCGATGCCGACCCCACCTTAGTCGTCGAACTACGGGGCGAAGCCGGCGAACTCTGGGCCGACCGCAGCAGCCTCACCGTCACGCGCCTGCCCTAAGCCCATGGATACCGCCGACCGCTTCGAGTATAAGTTCCTCATCCGCCGCAGCCAGCGCGATGAGCTCCTCGGACAGCTAGCCGACCAGCTACTCGCCGACACCCATGGTGGCTCCGATGGGCACTATCCCATCATCAGTCTCTACTACGACGCTCCCGACCTGCGTTGCTACTGGGATAACTGGCGGGGCGTCCCCTCGCGCCGCAAACTCCGCGTCCGCGTCTACGGCTCCGATGACGGCGCCATCCCGCCCACGAGCTTCATTGAGGTGAAGCACAAGTCCGACGGCCGAGGGGTGAAACGCCGTATCCAGACAACGCTGGCACAAGCGCTCGCCGTGACCCAAGGCGCGACTCCAGACGCCTCTTTCTCCGCACACGATCTCCGTATCGTCGAAGAAGTCCAACGCCTTCGGGCCCTCGAAGAGTTCCGCCCCAGCTGCGTGATGCGCTACGACCGCCACGCCTACTTCCTCCACCTCCCTGAGGATGTCGCCCTTGGCCGCGAACCCCTGCGCGTGACCTTTGACCATGATATTGCGGTACGGTTCGACGACCTCACGCCCGTAGTGGACGACCGGAAGTTCAACCAATACGTCCTACCAGCCGACCACTGCATCATGGAAGTCAAAGGCGCGGGGGCCGTGCCCTACACCTTTGCTTCCCGCTTGAGCCGGCTGAAACTCTACCCCCACCAATTCAGCAAATACAGCGAAGGCTTGCGTGTCGCCGGTCGCCACCTCGCTTTCGCCGCCTAACCCCCTTTACCACACTTACTATGCTCCTCCCCCTCTTCGCTGCCCAAGCCCAATCCGTCGCCGATAGCGACAGTATCATCGATGCCCTTTTCGCCCCCGGCGCCCAGCTGCAAACCCCTGCCGCGAAGGAGATCGTCTTCGCCATCCTCTTCAGCTTCGTGCTGAACAGCCTGATCGCGCTGCTCTATAAAGTTACCTACCGCGGCACGAAGTATTCGCAGGACTACGTCAACACCCTCATCATCCTAGGCACGGTCGTGACCATGGTGATTATGGTGGTGCACGGGAACAAAGAGATGGCCTTCGGGATGTTTGCGGCCTTCTCCATCATCCGCTTCCGCCGGACCGTCTCACAGGCCCGCGACATTGGCTTCATCTTCTTCGCCATGGCGACCGGCCTAGCCGTCGGGGCGCGCCAATACGAATTGGCCCTTATCACTGTGCCGCTCGTCTGCGCCGTCATCTACGTCCTCGGGACGATCACGATCTTCCGCAGCAAGCGCGGCTCGCACGTCCTTCGGATTCGCGTCGGTAACGACCTGAACTACGACCAAGCCTTCGCCGAACCGTTCAAGCAGTTCGTCCTCAGCCATGAGCTGACCTCGGCCGAGAC
>CAIYAN010000383.1 GCA_903924185.1 uncultured Opitutia bacterium
AGACGGTGAGGCCGACCGCGAAGACGACTCGGCCCAAATCGCGACGGCTCTGTTCGAGACGATGCCCACCCCAAAGGCCTAAGCCCCCTAAGGCAAGGATTTCGCCCAAACGTACCCACGCCGGCAAAGTAGACCGCAGGTTTAGCCAGATGGCTAGGAAGACCACCGAGGCGACGGCCAACGCACCACCGACACGGACGGCCCACCAAGAACCCAAGGCAAATTCACCCTTTAAATCTGGCGGCGGTAACAAACCCATCTCACGCAAACCTTCCCATGGGTCTTGCGGAGCGACCTTACTGGCTGACGATGCCGCCACCGACACTAAGGGTCTCGGGATAGCCGGAACTGGGGTTGCGACCGGTGAAGCCACGGCAGGCGCTACGGCGGCGACCACGGCCTGCGCAGGGAGAGGCGGCGGAGTCTCCGCAACGGTTACGGACGGCTGGGATTGAACCGCTTTGGCCGAGGTCAAACGGGCGACCTTTGCCTCCAAACTCGAGACCCTGACCCAGAGCGCGATGACAATAATGGGGAAGGCCATGACCAACGCGAAGGCGACAAGAGCAAGGGCTTCCATACGTACGAGCGTGTCGCACCCCGCCCCGCTTTCAACGCTTTCCTTTAACCTTTCTGGCACACGAGCGCCGATTGCGACCTTGAATAGACCTCTCGTAGAGATAGTCGTACTCCATGCCCCGCCCCTCCGCCCTTACCTGGTTCGGCTTGCTCCTGGCCACCGCCTGTTTCGCCGCCGGCCCCATTCCCGAAGACAAAAAGTCGCCAGTCCGCGACGAGGAATGGATGAACACCCGCATGGGCCGCGATGCGATGCTGCATAGCAGCCAACAACTCGACGTGGAAGGCAAACTCGTGGACATCCCTGGCCGCCTCCTCGCCGTGGAAATCGCCTTAGGGGGGAAGGTAGTGCTCGTGAAGACAACGACGGTCCTCGCGAGTTTCGAAGCAACAACACTCAAGCTGATCCAGAAGGCCGACTACCCCATCGTCAAAGGCGGCGGCTCCATGCACGGACTAGCCGTGGCCAAGGACGGTAAGACGGTCCTCGTCTCGGGCGGCAAAACCCACCTTTACCGTGCGACACTTGCCGACAACGGCTCGTTTAAGTTTGGCGATTCGATCGATGTCTCGGGCGGAGCTAAGAACGTCAACCCGCTCGGGCTGGCCTGCTCCGCGGACGGAAAGTTCGCCTACGTCGCACTTTCCGTCGATAATTCACTCGCCATCATCGACCTCACCTCCGGAAAAATCACCGGCAAGGTTAGCTTAGGCATCGCACCTTACGGCGTAGCCCTGTCGCCGGACGGTAAGACCGCCTACGTCTCCAACTTCGGGGGCCGACCTCCTGGCGCCAATGACTCCAGCGAAACGTCCGCGGGCAGCCTCGTCGCCGTCGACGTTCGCTCCGTCGCCCTCAACGGTACGCTCAGTATTGTGGACCTTACAGGTAAGCCGCGCGAAGTCGCACAAATCAACGTGGGCCTGCACCCCAGCGAGATCCTCCTCAACGCCGACGGCTCCAAACTCTATATCGCCAACGTGGGCGGCGACAGCGTCAGCGTTGTCGAGACGGCCACCCGTAAGGTTACCGCGACAATCTCCACGAAGCCTGACCCGGCTTTGCCTTGGGGCACGCTGACCGACGGCCTTGCCCTCTCCGCGGACGGCAAAACTCTCTACACCGCCAATGCCGGCGTGAATGCCATCGGCTGCATCGACCTGACCCAGCCCACCTTCCCGAGCCGCTTCATTCCCTCCGGTTGGTACCCCGGTGCCGTCCGCACCCACGGCTCCGCGCTCTTTGTCGCGAATGTCCGGAACGGCCTGCAACGCGTCGAACTCCCGACGACGACGGCCGCCGTGACCGCGCTCGATGAACGGGCCCGCAAGGCCGCTCACTTATCGCATGCCCTCCGCGCCGCGGCCCGCACCACCAACCCCAACGCCAAACCCGTTCCCGTGCCAGCCGAAGTCGGCCAACCTTCCGTCATCAAGCACGTCGTCTATATCATTAAGGAGAACCGTACGTTCGACCAAGTCCTCGGCGACATCGGCAAGGGCAACTGCGAACCGAAGTTCTGCAACTTTCCGCGCAAGATCACGCCCAACCACCATGCGCTGGCGGAACGTTTTCCGCTCCTCGATAACTATTACTGCAATGGCGTGAATTCGTCCGATGGCCACGCCTGGGGTGTCCAAGGCATCGTCACGCCCTACCGCGAGAAGGACCGCGTGGGCTACCGCTGCGCTTACGACTTCGGCACTGACGCACTCTTCTACGCCGGCTGCGGCTTCATCTGGGACCACGCCCTCCTACACGGCAATTCCTTCCGCAACTACGGCGAACTCGACTATACGGTGAAGCTCAAGGGAAAAACCTATAACGACTTTTTCACCGACCGCGAAACCAAAGCCGGCAAGACGGCCTTCTTGGTCTCCTACAAACTCGCGGCCCTCCGACAATATAGCTGCATGGATTACCCAGGCTGGGAAATGTCCATCCCCGACCAGACACGCGCCGACATCTTCCTCAAGGAACTCGCTGACTTCGAAAAGAAGGGTTCGTTCCCTGACCTAACTATCATCTACCTACCCAACGATCACACAGCAGCCGAACTAACGCCCAGCTCCTACGTGGCCGATAACGACCTTGCGCTGGGCCGCATCATCGAAGGGCTTTCGCACAGTCGCTTTTGGGGGCAGATGGCCATCTTCGTCAACGAAGACGACCCGCAGGCCGGTCAAGATCACGTCGACGGACATCGCTCGTTCTGCTTCGTCGCGAGCCCCTGGGCGAAGCGCGGTGCAGTGGTCAGTAAGTTCTATAACCAGACGTCCGTGCTGCACACAATCTGCCGTATCCTTGGACTGCCGCCGATGAACCAAGTCGTGGCCGCCTCCCCGACGATGGAAGACTGCTTCGCCACGACGCCCGATCTCGAGCCTTTCAACTGCCTGAAGCCCGACCAGAAGCTCAATGAGCCCCGCCCCAAGGCCAAGGCGAAGTCGGCTTCCTGGATGCCATGGCGCACCGATGAGGAGCGGCTGGCAGAACGTTTCGATCGCCTGGACTTCTCCGCCCCTGACTTAATTCATGAGGACACGCTGAACCGCGCCATCTGGGCGCAGACGCGCCCTGGCGAGCGTTACCCGAGCGAATGGGCGGGCGCGCACGGCCGTGGGCTCAAAGCCCTTGGTCTGGTGCTCGACCCGACGTTGGCCGATGACGACGACTAAGCTCGCTCAGGCTTAGCCTACGCGGTCGAGGCCGCGCATCGCACCGGTCGACGAGGCGAACTTGTCCTGGTCGATGCCCATGCGCTGTAACATCGAGACGAAAAGGTTCGGGAGCGGCGTATTGCGCGCGGTATCGAACGCGAGGTGCTGGCCATGACGGAAACCGCCACCCATGAATAGGGTCGGTAGGTTGGTCGTGACGTGGGTGTTCGCGTTGCCGAGGTTAGAGCCGTAGAGAATCATCGTGCGGTCCAGCAAGGTATCGCCGTCTTCCTTCACCAGCTTGAGGTCGGACATGAGCTTAGCGAGGAGGCGCATATGCCATTCGTCGATGGACTTGAGTTGGGCGAGCTTCTGCGCCGAGCGACCGTGGTGCGAGAGGTTATGGTAACCGTCGGACGTGGTGTGTACGTGGTCGAGGTCGATGGCGGGTGAATTAACGCTGTCCAACATGAGCGTGACGGCCCGCGATGAGTCGGTCTCGAAGCACAGGCGAGCCATATCATACATCAGGCGGACCTTATCCATATACTCCTTGGGGCTAGCCGGATCGAGCGGCACAGGCTGCGCAGTCACTGGGCGCGGTTTACGCTCCCATTCTTTCGACATCTGCATGCGCTTCTCGAGCTCGCGGACGCTCGTGAAATACTGATCCAAGCGATCGCGGTCCTGGGCACCGACGGTGCGCTTAAGGTCACCCGCCTGGCCACCAACGGCGTCCAAGATACTACGCCCTAGGTCCATGCGACGCTCGGCGGCCGAGATTTCGGCGGCAGAACCGCCCATGAACATACGGCGAAAGATGACCGAGGGCTTCTCTTCCGTCGGGATCATGATGCCACCCGCCGTCCACGAGAGGCTGCGCGAGCCGCGCGAAACATTCACCCCGAGGGTCATCGACTGGAAGCGCGTGAGGTGCCCAATGCGTTCGGCGATGTGCTGGTCGAGGGAGATGGTATTACGGAAGCCTCCACTGCTCGGGTGAGGGGCTGCCGTGAGGAAGCAGTTATCAGCCGGGTGGCCACCATCGACATCTGGGTGCGAGACGCCGCTGAAGACGGTGAAGTCTTGGCGGTGCTCCTGCAGAAGATCGAGGTAAGGTGAGGACTTGTAATCGGCGCCAGCGCCCTTCGGGAAAAAGTTCTCCGGCACGAGGCCAAGGTTATTACAGATACCCAACATGCGGCGGGGCTTACCACCTGGCGTCGCCGAAGCGGGTGCGGGCGCGGCAAAGGCTGGCGTCATGGAGTCCAGCAGCGGCAAGGCCATGAGGACGCCAGTGCCTTGGATGAAGCGGCGGCGGGAAAGCGCACGCTGGAAAGCGACGCGGGGGGCGTTGGCAGGGTTATAGCCCGAGGGGGAACTCATGGGGAAGTGACTTATTTATTGAGGAAGAGGTCGCTGGTGACAAGCCCGCGGACGAGCGTCCGGACGCCGTAGCCATCTGGCTGGGCGGCATCGAGGATGTTTTCGACCTTGGGACGGTCGGCAAAGCCCACTGGGGCGCCCGTCGCGAAGACCGCGAACTGGCCGACGAGGTTGCGGGCCAGTTGACGCTCATTCTGCACCAGCAGAGCTTTGAATTCGCGGATATCGGCGAAGAGTCGCTTACCCAATTGGCCATGGGGTTCCACTGGCAAGGCATTGTGGAAAGTGAACTTCTGGCCGTTCTTACCGAAGCCTAGCTCGCGTTCCTTGCCTTCGATCGCGCGGTAGGCCTTTCGGTAGCCACCGACAATATCGAAGCTCTCCAAGGCAAAGCCCGGCGGGTCGATCTTGGTATGGCAAGCGGAACAGGACTCCAGCTTACGGTGGCTCTCCAACTGCTGGCGAATCGTGGTGGCCCCCCGGATATCCGGCTCCACGGCCGGGACGCTGGCGGGGGGCGGCGGGGGCTTCTGACCGAGGATGCGTTCCATCATCCAAGCACCGCGGACGACAGGCGAGGTGGTCGTGCCGTTAGCCGTGACCTTGAGCACGCTCGCCTGCGTCAACAAACCTCCGCGCACGCTACCAACCGGGAGCGTCACTTTACGGAACTGCGAACCAATGACCGGCGGGAGGTCGTAGAGTTTCGCGAGGCGCTCGTTGACGAATACGAAGTCAGACGAAGCGACGTTACGGGCTGGCAAATCGCGCTTCAGGAGTTCAGCAAAGAACAGCCGCGTCTCATCGCCGGCGGACTCGACGAGATTGTCGTCCAGGTAGTAATCCGGATAGAGATTCTCGTCTGGATTAGTCACGCCAACCTTACGCAACTCGAGCCAGTAATCGAGGAACGCTGCGACGAAACGCTGCGAGCGGGCATCATCGAGCAAGCGGTCCGTCTGCTTGCGTAGTATCGCCGGCTCATGAAGCTGACCAGCCTTCGCCAAGGCCAGGAGCTCGGCATCCGGCGGGGAATTCCAGAGGAAATACGCAAGGCGCTCCGCCAGGGCATAGTCGTCCAGACGACCGGGCTTATCCTGTAGATAAAGGAAACTAGGCGAGGTCAGGACAGCTGTGTACCCCGTCACCATGGCTTCTGCGAAGGTGCTGCCCGTCTTGAGGGCATTCTGAATCAGCGGCAAGAAACGGACCTCTTCCTGCGGCGAGACCGGACGGCGATAGGCTTGCTGGACGAAGCGACGGAGCAGACGCTCGGCATCCTTAGCGGCGTCCCGCGGGACCACCTCGACATTGAGCACCGAGGTCATCGTCTTCTTCACTGGGAGGTCATCGAAGAGCTGCTGATAGGAAGCGGTCGGAAAGTTATCGACCAACGGGCCTTCCACTTCAATCCAGCGCATGACCAAACCAGGCTGGCCGTCTTGCTCGGCCAACGGATTCTGCCAGCGGGTCGCCCCGGGACGAGAGCGGAAGAAACGGACCGCATCGACTTGAAGCGATTCGCCGGCCATCAATTGCACATCCAGATTCGCGACGGTGACATCGGGATTAAGGTCAATATTACCAATCCGCCGCATCACGCGCGGAGGGGTCAACGCATACACGGTAATAGGCTCCGGCCGGCGGCCCTTGGAGATTTGATCGAGATTCGGAATGAACCATTTCTTGGGCTCACCCGGGCCGACCCAAACAGAGTGCCCACAGAGCTTGATCTTATAACGGCCCGAAATCGGCGCCTTGAAGGCCGAGAACTTTGGTTCGATCGGCTCATAGGCACTGGCGACCACGCCCACGCCCTCGAGTTCGCGCTTGGCCGGGTCGGACTTACCAAAGGTCGTTGGCGCCTTGCCTGCCCGCACCTCTGGCTGCGCCACATAGCCCAACGTCGGGAAAGTCGCGCGCTCGGGGGCTGTATTAAAAACCGAATACTTCATCGGACCGGTGTAGCTCCCTTGGTCGCGGGCATAGTAACGCTTGGTAACCACTGGTAGTTTTTCGGCCGAGGCCACTAAGACCTGCCGCAACGCATCTTCAGCGGTACTGATGTAGCGGGCTAGCTGCACGTGCGAGACATCGAGGGCTTCGCCTGACTTATTAAAGCGGTGGGCCTCCGTGTCTTCTGGTAAGGATTCACGCAGGTCGAGCCACGGCGCCCGCAGGAGGTCGCGTAAGGTGTTCTCGTATTCGAAGCGATTGAGCCGACGCTTCACGGTGCGGCCCTCCAACTGAATACGCGTGTCCTCGGCGACCCGTAACTTCAGTCTCAGCTCATTGAGATAGCCGGCCGCGGCCGCCGTCTCGGGGCGTGGCTTCTTCGCGGGGGGCATCTCGCCGGACGCGATCTGGTCGTAGACCTTGACCCATTGCGCCATGACCTGCGGGTTCGCGAGTTCGGGCTTTAGCGCCGTGAGATCGAAATCGCCCTTCTTGGTCTCGGCGTCGTGACACTCCACGCAGTGCTTCTCGAGTAACGGCGGCAGGGCCGCGACGGCCGGGGAAACCAAGGCGGAGACGAGGAGGAGACAGGCGAAAGACTTCATTAAAAGGTATGTTTAAGACAGGGGGAATCCCTCGAGGTTTCCAAGGGAATAGGGTTATTCCCCAGGCCTAAATAAGGCCTTTAAACCACGGAAAGGGCCTTAAACCAAAGGAGTGGACGTACCCGCTGACCTGCCCTGCCTGTAGGCATGCTCGCCGTCCTCCGTTCTGCCGCCCTCGTCGGGGTGGAAGCCGTCCCCGTC
>CAIYAN010000384.1 GCA_903924185.1 uncultured Opitutia bacterium
CTCGCTCATCGAGATTACTAAGCTCTACGACAAGAAGCCCAAGGAGTTCGTCGCATGGGCGATCAAGCCGCTAAAGAAGCGCAATGGGGTCATCGAGATGCCGTCCATGGCACACTTGGGCGAAGCCAACTTGCTCGCGGTGCACGAGTACATGCTCACTGCCTCCAAGGGCCTGAAGGAAAAGCCCGCGGTCACCAAGGACCCGCTCGCTCGCCCCGCCCGCCGGCCGGAGATTCAACGCATGTTCCTACCGAACGTTGGCCCAGCGGCCATCGCGGTCGCGCTGCCCGGTGACCTCAACTACACCTTTGACGCCGGTGACTGCCGCCTCCGCACGGTCTGGCGGGGCGACTTCCTCGATTGCTGGGCCTACTATAAGAGCAACGGACGGGCCACGGCCACGCCGCTCGGCAAGACGCTCTGGCAACTGCCCGCCGATGAGTCCCTCCAGAAGCGCGTGAAGTTCCTTGGTTACTCGGTCGATGCGGCCGGACTCCCGACCTTTGAATACGAACGCGATGGCACGCAGTTCCGGGAAAAGATTATCACCGAAGGCAAGACCCTCGTCCGCCGTTTTGAAGTCACCACGACCAAGCCGGTCACCTTAACACTCGACCCAGCGACGACTTGCTCGAGCGGCACCGTCCTCAACAACACGCTGACGCTCACCCCAGTCGAAGCCAAGTCGTTCACCCTTACCCTCCGCCTGCTGTGATCACTCCTCTGCTCTTCCTCGCGGCCATTCTCGCCGCCCCTAAGCCGACCACCGTCGCTAAACCCGCCGCGGCTGCCGATGGCTGGGATACCGCTTTTTCCATCACCAAGGTCGAAGTTCCGGCCGGCATCGACGATCAGGTTGGCGGCCTCGCCTTCCTTGATGACGGCCGCCTAGCGGTCGCGTTCCACCGAGGCGAGGTGTTCATTCGCCAAACCGACGGCACCTGGAAGCAGTTCGCTGAAGGGCTCCACGAACCGCTCGGCCTCCTCCCCGACGGCAAAGGCTCGGTGCTCGTGATGCAGCGCCCGGAACTGACGCGTCTCGTCGATACCGATGGCGACGGCAAGGCCGACCGCTACCAAACCGTTTGCGATAGCTTTGGGATGACCGGTAATTACCACGAGTTCGCCTTCGGCCCAGCCCGCGGCCCCGATGGTGCGCTCTATATCTCGCTTAACCTCGCCTCCTCCGGCGCTGGCGTCTTCAAGGAAATCCGCGGGACTTGGTCGGACATCGGTAAGGCTACGCGCGAAAATCTGGCTTCAGGTAAAACTGGCTCCGCTGGCCGCATGTACGCCCGCGTTCCCTACCGTGGCTGCATCCTGCGTATCGCGGACAACGGCGCTGGCCCGACCGAACTCTATGCGACGGGTTTCCGTTCGCCTGATGGCATCGGCTTCGATGCGAAGGGACACTTGCTTGTGAATGACAACCAAGGCGACTGGCGCGGTAGCAGCCCGCTCCAAGTTGTTACGAAGGGCTCCTTCAATGGCCACCCGGCCTCGCTAGTCTGGGCCGCCGGCTGGAACAAGGGCGACCCCTTGACTCTTCCCGTGCCGGAACTCGAAAAGTTACGGACCCAGCCCGGTGGCATCTTCATCCAAAGCGACCTCTCCAACTCGCCGACGCAGCCTGCCGTCTTCCCCGCTTCCTGGGGCGCGCTCGCGGGCCAAGTGGTTTTCGGTGAAATGAATGTCGCCCGACTCGTCCGCTTCGTCGGCGAAGACGTTGGGGGCGTGCACCAAGGCGCGATGATTCCCTTCCTCGACACCAAGGCGCTCCGCAACGGTAACCACCGTCTCGCCTTCGCTCCCGATGGTGCCCTACACGTCGGCAAGACGCACCTCTCCTGGGCTGGCAA
>CAIYAN010000385.1 GCA_903924185.1 uncultured Opitutia bacterium
ATCGTCCAAGGAGCCCAAAGCACGCAAGCCTCTCCCGCGGTCATTGAACGGCTGACCCAGCTTCGCCGCTGGAACGCCCGTGCCCTCGAACTCTTTCCTTTGATGCTCCCTCCCCCGAGGGAGTCCTAAAGTTTTTGGCCGTTCACTCGGCTGACAGTCCATCTTCCCTCACGTGCGGCGACCATCGCCTCCACGTGCGGTAGCCTACCCGGGTAGGTAAAATAGGCAGTAGCGGTCGGTGATTAGCGGTTAGGAAATAAAATCCCCTACCAAATATTCCCCAGCCTCATATCCCAAGCCCCGCCTTGGCTGCATCTTCCTAATCGCTTTCCGCCCACCGCTAACCGCTTAAACCTTTCGTCAACCTATGCGCATCGCCATTACCAGCGGCTACTTCGATCCCTTGCACCGCGGACACCTCGAGTTGCTGGAACTATCCCGCGCCCAAGGGGACGTCCTCTGGGTCATCGTGAATAATGACGTCCAAGGGGCGCTCAAGAAAGGCAAGTCGTTCATGGACCAAGACACGCGGCTCGCCGTGACCACCGCGCTCCGTATCGTTGACCGGGCGGTCCTCGCCATCGACCAAGATGGCTCCGTCTGCGCAACCTTAGAGCAATTAATCAGTGAGGCCCGGGCCGCTGGTCACGACGCCGTCTTCTGCAAGGGTGGCGACCGCCATGCCGGCAATATTCCCGAAATGGTCGTGCTAAATAAGCATGGGGCCAAGCTAATCGACGGCCTGGGCGCCAAGATCGACAGCAGCTCCCGCATCATCGCCCAAGCCAAGCAGGCCTAACTTTTCCCAGCTATGAAAAAACGCGCACTCATCACCGGTATCACCGGTCAAGACGGCTCCTACCTCGCCGAGTTCTTACTCAACAAGGGCTACGAGGTCCATGGGCTCATCCGCCGCTCCTCCAGTTTTAACACGGAACGGATCGAGCACCTCTACATGGATGACCTCGTCCGCGACATCCACGTCAAGAAGATCAAGCTCCACTACGGCGACCTCGGCGACAGCACTAATCTCATCCGCGTCATCGGCGATGTGCAGCCGGACGAGATCTACAACCTCGGCGCGATGTCCCATGTGAAGGTTTCCTTCGATGTCCCTGAATACACTGCGGACACCGACGGTATCGGCACGCTCCGGCTGCTCGAGGCGATCCGCATCTTGAAGATGGAGCAGAAGGTCCGGATTTACCAAGCGTCGACCTCCGAGCTCTACGGTAAGGTGGTCGAAGTTCCTCAGTCGGAGACCACCCCGTTCTACCCGCGCAGCCCCTACGGTGTCGCCAAGATCTACGCCTATTGGATTACGCGTAACTACCGCGAAGCCTACGGTATCTTCGCTAGCAACGGCATCCTCTTTAACCACGAGTCCGAGCGCCGTGGCGAAACATTCGTCACCCGGAAAATCACCCTGGCGGTCGCGAATATTATCCACGGACGACAGGATTGCCTCTTCCTCGGCAACCTGTCCTCGCAACGCGATTGGGGCTATGCCCCCGACTTCGTCCAGTGCATGTGGCTTATCCTTCAGCATCACCAGCCCGATGACTTCGTCATTGCGACGGGTAAGATGTATACCGTGCGCGAATTCTGCACGCACGCCTTCCGTCGCGTGGGCATCGAACTGGCATGGCAGGGCGTCGGGGCGGACGAGAAGGGCATCGACCCGAAGACGGGCAAGACGCTGGTCGCCGTAGACCCGCGCTACTTCCGCCCGACCGAAGTCGAGCAGCTCTTGGGCAACCCCGCGAAGGCCATCCGCGAATTGGGCTGGGATCCCCAGCAGACATCCTTCGAGCAACTGGTGCACAAGATGGTCGACTCGGACCTGAAGCTGGTCGCCCACAAGCATCGCTGAGCGGATGGATCGAACTGCTAAAGTTTACGTCGCGGGTCACCGCGGCATGGTCGGCTCAGCCATCGTGCGCGCCCTGCAGGCCGCTGGCCATACGCAGGTCATCGTGCGGACGTCAGCCGAGCTCGACCTCCGCGACGGTGCGGCGGTGCGGGCGTTCTACGCCCAAGAGCGGCCGACCTATGTGATCATGGCGGCGGCCCGCGTTGGTGGCATTCACCACAACTCCTCGGCCCCGTACGACTTCCTGTACGATAATTTGATGATGTCGGCGAACGTCATCGACGGGGCCCGCCACGCGGGCGTGCAGAAGCTATTGTTTCTAGGCTCCAGTTGCATCTACCCCAAGTTCGCCCCGCAACCGATTCAAGAGGCGGCGCTCCTCACCGGCCCGCTCGAGGTTACCAACGAGGCTTACGCCGTCGCGAAGATTGCTGGGATCAAGCTCTGCACTTTCGCCCGCCAGCAA
>CAIYAN010000386.1 GCA_903924185.1 uncultured Opitutia bacterium
ACCGAGGGCTTTCACGGCGGCATCGGCCGCGGTGCGCGTGCTCGTCGGTTCCGAGCCGATGATGTTGTGCTCGCGGTTCGACTTGTTCCAAACCGGGACAATCTCGACACCAAGCTGCTTGGCCGCGAGGCAGGCGGCGAGCTGGGCTTCGGCTTCGTGGGCGAAGCGGTCGCCCATGCCGAGGGAGAATTTGCCGATGACGAGAGATTGGGAGGACATAACTTTGATAAGAAGGAAGGCCGAACCAAACGGAAGTCCCGCCCGACTGCAATACTGGGCCGAGGCGGAAGGATGTCGTTTAGATGCAATTATGGCGGAAGACACCGCTTGTCCTTGCCCTCCAGCGGACCGTTCCCCTTAACTGACGACCCTTTCTCCTATGCACCTGAAGATTGCTGTCCTGCCTGGCGATTACATCGGCCCTGAAGTCATGGCCGCCGCCCTGCCCGTCCTGGAGGCTGTCCTGAAGCAGTCAGGCCATACCCTCGAGCACTCCACGCACGACGTGGGTGGCGCCGGTATCGATAATCATGGCAAAGCCTTGCCGGACTCGACCCTCGAGGCTTGCCGCGCCGCGGACGCCATCCTCTTCGGCTCCGTCGGTGGACCGAAGTGGGAAAAACTCCCCCCGGCCGAACAGCCCGAGCGCGCCTCCCTACTCCCCCTCCGTAAGCACTTCACGCTCTACGCCAACGTCCGCCCCGGCCTGCTGCTGAAGAACCTCATCGACACCTCGCCCATCCGCCCGGACCGCATCCCGAACGGCGTGGACATGGTCTGCATCCGCGAGCTCACCGGTGGTCTCTACTTCGGCCCGAAGTCCACGACAACGCTGGCGGACGGCGACATCGAAGCCATCGACACCATGGTCTACCGCAAGTCGGAGATTGAGCGTATCACCGACGTCGCCATCGCGACAGCTCGTGCGCGCCGCAAGCACATCACCCTCGTCGACAAGGCCAACGTCCTCCAGACCTCCGTCCTTTGGCGTAAAGTCGTCGCCGATCGCCTTAAGGCGACCGCACCCGACATCACCCTCACCGTGATGTACATTGATAACGCTGCAATGCAGTTAATTCTCAAGCCTGGGCAGTTCGACGTCCTCCTCACCGAGAACATGTTCGGCGATATTCTCTCCGACGAGATGGCCGTCATTTGCGGCTCCCTCGGCATGATGGCTTCGGCTTCCTTGGGCGCGAACCACAACCGCCACGGCTACGGCTACGGCCTCTTCGAGCCCTCTGGTGGCACCGCCCCGGACATCGCTGGCCAGGACAAGGCCAACCCTTGCGCACAGATTCTTTCGGCGGCCCTCATGCTCCGCCATTCCTTCGGCCTTGAAGCCGAAGCTAAGGCCATCGAACTAGCCGTCGAGAAGACCGTCGCTGAAGGTATCCGTACCGCGGACATCGCCGCCGGCGGCAAGGCCGTGGGCACGAAGGCGATGGGCGCGGCCATCCTCGCCCGCCTCTGATCGTGGACGAAGCGGAACGACAGCGCGCGGTCGAACGACGTCGGGAGGCCGTGTGCAGTCCGTTCATGCGGATCTCGCGCTTCCCGGTCGACGTTGCGCGCGAACTGCTCGACGCCGGCTACTACCGCGTCGACCAACTCGCTGGCCGTTCGCCCGAATCGCTACTCACCGAGATTGTTTCGCGCAATAAAGAGAAGCTTCCGGCGCATTTCCTCCCCTCCTTACGCATGGCAGTCTACTTCGCAGAATCCGACAGCCCGGACCCGAAGAAGCTGTTCTTGGATCAGTGGCAGTGAGGAGGAAGTAAAGAGTCGAGGGCGGAGGCGATGAGTGAGTCGAGGGCGGAGTGGTGGTTCCTTCATCGATTCAGCCCTCTGTACTATGCCATCTGTCCCCGACTCTGCCATCTACTCTGTAATCCATACTCGATTCAGCCCTCGACCCTGCTTTACTGAACCCCATGCGCCCCCTCGCCCTGCTCTGCCTTTCCCTGCTCAGCCTCTTTGCCCGTGCGGCGGATGCTCCGCTGACCTACGTTGGCACCGAAGGCCCTGGGAAGGGCAAGAAGGTCGTGCTCATCGCCAACGACCATGAATATAAGTCCGAGGAGGCGTTACCGCAGCTGGCGCGCATCTTGGCTAAGCACCAGGGCTTCACCTGCACGGTACTGTTCGGCATTGACCCCAAGAACGGTGCCATTGCGCTAGGTAACCCGAGCAATATCCCGGGCACCGAAGCGCTGAAGTCCGCCGACCTGCTCGTGATCTTCACCCGCTTCCAGTCCATCCCCGTCGAGCAGATGCAGCCCATTATCGATTACCTTAACCGCGGCGGTGCGGTCATCGGCCTGCGCACCGCGACGCACGGCTTCCGCTATGCCAAGGACAGCCCGCTCTATAAATATTCCTTCGACTACAAAGGTGAAGATTTCAAGGGCGGCTTTGGTCGACAGATTCTCGGTGAAACCTGGGTTGGTCATTATGGCCCCAACCACAAATCCAGCACCCGCCTAGACCTCGTCGCGGCACAAACCACCCACCCCGTCCTCCGCGGCGTGAAGGACGTCTGGGCCGAGATCGGCGCGTACAATGCGAACCCCATCGAAGGTAGCACGATTCTTGCCATGGCCCAGCCCCTCAGCGGCATGAAGCCCGACTCTCCGGTCGACGCCACCAAGAAGCCCATGCCGGGCGCATGGGTGCGCACCTATAAGTCCACCTCCGGTAAAGAAGGCCGCGTCTTTGCGTCGACCTACGGTGCCTCGGGTGACCTCGCCAATGATGGCTTCCGCCGCATGCTGGTGAACGCTTGCTTCTGGACCACGGGCCTTGAAGCCGCCATCCAGCCTGACCTAAAGATCGACCTCGTCGGCCCTTACAACCCGACCTGGCTGGGCACCTTCAAGCGGGCGGGCGCGGTAAAACCTGCCGACCTCGCCAGCTACGATAGCCCGATCTTCCCGGTCGTGCCAGTCGTACCGGCGAAGGC
>CAIYAN010000387.1 GCA_903924185.1 uncultured Opitutia bacterium
CAATACCCCGCCGGGCTGGTTCAATCCGCAGGAGCACCTCCAGGCTTGGCAACGCTTCCTCGCGACCCCTTGGGTGGAACGTCCCCGCATCTACCGCGACCGCGGACTGCGCGACCATGTCCGTGGCACTGGGCTAGGCCGCCACCTTTCCAGCCTCGGAACGAAACTGGACGGGCTGCTATGGAAGGCCGGCTGGCGCTAGGCTGCTTTAGATCGGCTTCGCCACTTCCAGAAAATGCTTCGCCACGTAGGCGATATCTTCCGGTGTGATATTGGCATGATTCGGCAGGTAGAGTCCGTAGTCGTGGACCTTGTCCGCGACTGGGAGGTGCATAACGCCATACTTCTTAATCCAAAACGGCTGCCGACCCATCGAACCACAGACTAGCGGGCGGCACTCGATGCCCTGTGCCAGTAGGTGCTTGGAAAGCTCTAGGCGGTTGGCCGCGTAGGTTCCGAAGGCGAAACTGGAGACGAAGCTGTCGGGGCTGCGCTGCGCGAAGAACTCCGGGAGGGCCTGGCGGTAGAGCTCGAAGTTGCGGGCCCGGACCTTGGCGATTTCCGGCAGGCGCTTGAGCTGAAGGCGACCGATGTAGGCGTTGAGATCGGTGGAGCGGAGATTGTAGCCAGCGTAGTAGAAACTGTAGAACTCCCGGAAGTCGTCGATTTGGTATTCCTGCTTCCAGGCTTGGCGGTCGGCTTCAGGCACGTCGCGCGACCACCCGTGGGATCGGATGGAAAGCATTACGCTGTAGAGCTTGTCGTCGCTGAGGGTGATCGCACCGCCTTCGATACTGGAGATATGGTGGCCGTAGTAGAAAGAGAACGAACCCGCCAACGATAGGGCACCCGTTTTCTTGCCCTTATACTCGGAGCCCAAGGCCTCACAGGCATCCTCGATCACGAGGCAGCCGTATTGGTCGCACAGGCGATGTATGGCATCCATCTGATTCGGATGGCCCAAGATGTGGACGAGAATGAGCAGCGCTGGGCGCTCCTTCTTAAGCAAAGCCTCGAGATGGTTAAGGTCGACGCCGAGATCGTTCGCGTCGGAGTCACAGAGGAAGCACTCGAAGTCCATCTGCACGAACGGAGAAAGGGTCGTGATCCAAGAGACCGCTGGTACGATGACTTTCTTATTTCGGAGGTAACCAGCCTCGAGGAGGCTGTAGGCCATCAGTAAGTTCGCGGAGGAACCACTGTTCACCATGATGCTATACTTGGTCCCGGTGTAGGCAGCGAACTCGGCTTCGAACTCCCGGGTCAGCGGGCCCTTGGTGAGCTGCTTACCTTCTTGGAGCCAGCCAGCGAGGGACCGGATCTCCTCCTCGGAGATGGTGTTATCGGCCAGCTTGATGGTTCGCTTAGTCATGGGAAATCAGGGGGCGCTTAGGATGAAACAGGCGGTGGATGCCATTAAGGACCTTGGCCCTTACGCGCATACAGAAAAGCAAAGCACGGGCGGGCAAGTCGAGACGGAAGGTCTTCACGAGCCAGGCAATCGTATAGTAGAGCCGGGACTCTTGGTAGGCGCGGTAGAGGGCTTTTTTCCGAGCCGCGTCCTTATGCGCATCGATGGTGATAGACCCCTCGTGCGCAGAGAATACCGCCAACGGCTCGTCGACGTAACCGAACTTCGGGTAGTCGAGCGTCGTCATGGCGGTCATCAGCCAGTCTGGGCCGACGCCGCGGTACTCGAACGTCGTAAAGGGCACCCGCCCGACCAATAGGTGGTTGAGGATGTCCTTGCGGCGGATCAGGGTAGCGCCGGGCGAAACTAGCCCTTTAATCTGATGGGACATGAAACGTCGTACGGGGTAGACGCCTGTCGGCCCGAGACTGGTAAAAAGGTAGGCGAGCGGCTGCTGTGAAGCGTCGTCGCGAACTTCGGCGCTGGAAAGGCAAAAGGCCACCTCCGGCCCCATGAGTGCCATGCACTTTTCAATGAAAGTCGGGGCAATCAAGTCGTCGTCATAGTTAATATGGACGAACTCACCGCGAGCGGAGACCACACCATCGAGCCAAGCGAAATGGACGCCCGAATCCTGTTCGCGCCGGACGTAGCGGATACGGTCTCCATACGAACAGGCCACCGTTGGAGTGTCATCGCTGCTCCCGTGGTCACAGACCACGACTTCGCAAGGGAACGTCTGGGCCAAGGCCGAATCGATACAGCGCCGGAGCATGCCGGAGCGGTTAAATGTCGGGATGACGATGGAGACCTGCGGAGGGGTCATGCCCCGAGAAGTTGACGGAGGCGGGCGGTGTCGGCAACCAAGGACGTGGGGCTACCTTCGGAGGCGTTGATAATCACCAGCCGCCGAGGGGCCAAGGATTGCACGAAATCGCTGATTTTGGTGCCACGCCCGGAGCCGATGTTCACCAGACCGGTGGCCTGCTTGCCCATCAGCGCCCGGACGTGGGCGACGAGGTCGTCAGCCAAGGAGAGGTCCCGGACGTCCTCCGCGCCGAAGAGCCGGAATGGCTGGGCCAAATCCTCGGTGGCGAACCGTCGCTGCAAGGACGGGTACAGGAAGGACCCCGTCTGCGTCGGGTGGTAGAAGCTGAAGATGCGACCGATACAATAGGGCACCCCGGCGGCGGTGGCCGAGGCCTCGACGACCTGTTCGCCCAGCCGCTTCGAGAGACCGTACGGATTGATCGGTGCCACCGGGGCCGTCTCCGAAATCGGGGCCGTCTGCGGTTGATACACATGGCTACTGCTCGCGTAGAAGAACCAAGGCTTCTTCTCCAAGGCCCCCAACTCGGCGACCAAATTGGCCGTACCGCCGACGTTGACCTGAAAAGCGCGGGCGGGGTTGGCCTGGACCGACTGCGTCGGCACCAGCGCGGCAAAATGGATAATGGCATCGAAGCCACCGGCCTGGAGCCAGGCACGCAGTTCCTCCGGCCGACAGATATCACCCGCGAAACAGTCGAAGGGAATGCCGGCAGCAAGTAACTGTCCCTGGAGGATTTTCCCCAGCGTGCCACGCCCCCCTGTGATGCCGATTCGCATTTTGATTAACCCTATTTACAGGAAACCGCGATTCAACCTGAAACGGTCATTACGCAGCGAAACACCCTATAACAAATGGTTTGCATGGGTTTATCCCGCGGTTTTTTCTTCTTCCGCAGATATGTCGATTGACCCGACCATCAGCGTGGTTGTACCGACCTACAACTGCCAGCACTTGCTCATGACGCATCTCCGCAGGATGCAGACTTGGCTCGATTTAATCGACGAAGTCATCGTCGTCGATAGCCGTTCGACCGACGGCACCCTCGAACTGATTCGGGCCGAGCTGCGCCACCCACGCCTCCGCATCATCGAACGCGACCGCGGTCTGTACCAGTCATGGAATGAGGGCATCGCCGCCACGACGGGTGACTGGGTCTACGTCAGTACAGCCGGGGACCTGATTACCCGCGAACAACTCCTGCACTTACGTACGGTGGGAGAAGCGCTCTCGGCTGATGTGGTGGTCAGCCCCCCGGACTTCGCCCATGAAGACGAGCAACCCCACCGCGACCTCGGCTGGCCCCCGGCTAAATTACTCGCAGCCTTCGGCCGAGGCGAGCCGTTCGTCATGCACCCGATGGCCACGCAGGTGTTGGCGTTCCAGTTCTGTCCTCAAGCCATCCTCGGCAGCTCCGCCTCCAACCTCTACCGTGGAGCCCACCTCCGTGCCCGCCCCTTCCCCGCCGAATATGGGGTCATCGGCGATACCGCTTGGATCATGCGTTACGGCCACGAGACCCGTCTCGCCCTGACGCCCCAGCGCGGCTCCACCTTCTGCATCCACGCCAAAGAATCCAAACTGACACCGGAACAGTGCGTGGAACTGCACCACCGCCTACTCAAACAAGAGGTCGACCGGCTCCACGCCAATCAGCAGGTCGGGGCCATGCTGGGCTCGTTCCTCGCCGAACAAGCCGTCCCGAACCGCACCAAGGAACTCTGGGCAGAAAAGCGCCGCTTATGGCATGCGGCGGATAATCGCTTCACCAACCGGACTCGTTGGCTGGCGACCACTTCCCGTTATCTCTGGAACCGCCTTAAGTCTAAAATCATGGCCCGTCGGCACGCCCGAGCACTCCGCGCACAGCCGGGCGTCTTCACCCACCTGCAAAGTTGAAGCTGGTTTCAGTCTTCCCCTGCCCCGAGCGTTTCCGCTAGGGTGCGGATATGAGCGCAAAGCCCCTCGGTTTCGGTATCTGGGGAACCGGCATGATCGCCGAGTTCCACGCGAAGGCGCTCGCCGAAATCCCGGGAGTCAAAGTCGTCGCCGCCTACAACCGTACGACAGCGAAGACGGAAGCGTTCGCCCGCCAATACGGGGCGACCGCATGCGCGACTCCCGAGGCCTTGCTCGCGCACCCCGACGTGGACGTGGTCTGCCTCTGCACGCCCAGCGGCGATCACTTGGCTCCCGCCTTGGCCTGCGCCCGCGCCGGCAAACATGTGGTCGTTGAGAAGCCGCTCGAGGTCACCTTGGCGCGTTGCGACGCACTGACCGCCGCCTGCGCCCAAGCTGGGGTCGTACTCGCCGGCATCCTGCCCCGCCGCTTCGGCGCCGGGTCACAGGCGTTGAAGGCCGCCATCGTCGCTGGTCGCTTCGGCCAAATCACTTTAGCGGGGGCGCTTATCCCTTGGTGGCGCACACAGGCCTACTACGATTCCGCCGCTTGGCGCGGCACGTTCGCCCTCGATGGCGGCGGAGCCCTGATGAATCAAGGCATCCATACCATCGACTTGTTACTCTGGTTCCTCGGGCCAGTGAAGCGCGTCTCGGCGACCGCCGGACTCGTCGCCCATGAGGGCATTGAAGTCGAAGACATCGCCACCGGCTGGATCGAATTCGCTAATGGTGCCCGGGCGACG
>CAIYAN010000388.1 GCA_903924185.1 uncultured Opitutia bacterium
CCTACCTGTTTTGGTATTCACCTTTCCACCTTTGCACAGGCCGTAGGCCGATTTCCACCTTTGCATTCACTGCCTCCTCCCCCTCCGTCCTCTGTACTCCGCCCTCTGTACTCCGCCCTCAATACCTAACCGCTCGGCGCATCAGGACCACGGCGATTCCAATCAAGACTAGATTAGGCAATAGCACCAAGACTTCGGGATGGAAGCTCGGCGTCTTCACCCAACTAGCCGCAGAGGTGAGCACATAATAACCTAGCGAGACCGCTAAGGCTAAAGCGGCATTCACGTTCACTTCCGATCGGCCGACCGAGACGGCCAAGGGCACCGCTAAAAGAGCTAACGAAAGCACGGAGACCGCCGTGGCCACCCGGAACATCAATTGGGTCTTTAACACGGTCCGCTCCTTCGCCCGCTCAGCCTCCGTGGCATTCGGTGTCACTTGCCAGCCTGTCTCCATCGCCTGCCAAAGGTCACCCGCGGTCATCATCCGAAGGCGCTTCACAAAAGCTACCTTACCCGAATCTTCGCGCGGAAACTCCAAGACGGTCCCCATCGCCAAGGAATGCGCCGCCGATTTCGCATCCGGCCGCGGTACCCAATCGTGCCTCGTCACCCGCGGCTCCTTCAGAGTCACGCGTAAGATCGGAGCCCCTTTGGCGTCAAAGGTCGCCACGAGTCTCGCCTCACTGGCATACAGCGACTCGTAAACGGACCCTTGTGCATCCACCTGCCATAACCAGAAATCCTTCAGGACGTCTCCGTCCTTGTCGCCAGCCTTAATGAGCAAGCCCTTGAACTGCTGGTTCAGTTTGCCCGGCACGATGACGGCGGCGGGATTGCGGGTGGCCGAGCCCACAACAATCTCCTGGAAGCGCGCCTCCGAAGTCGGGCCCGCGTCGAGGTTCAACCATAAGGACAAGGGCAAGATTAACCCCAAAGCCAGCCACACCGGCAAGGCCACTCGCCAAAGGCTTAGGCCGGCCGACTTCATCGCGGTGATCTCGCCTTCCGCCCCCATTCGCCCAAAGGTCAGGAGGATACCCGTTAAAACGCCCATGGGTAGCGCGTAGGGAATGACCGTCGGAAATAAGAGCCCGACCAGTTGGAGTGCTTGCCATGGATCCACCCGACCCGCGGCCACCGCCCCGACGACCTGCTGTAGGATATTCCCAGCCACCAGCACGAACATAAAGGCCGCCGTGGCTAAGGCCGACGCGAGCCCGCACTCGCGGAGAATATGTCGATCCAGAATCCGCACCCGTTCTTAGCGCGAAACGCCCACTTCCTCCGCCGCTGGATACGCCGACTTAACCTGCAAATAGTGTGCCAAACTTTGGTCCATCGCAATGGACTTGCTATATAGATAGGTGCAATGCCCAAAGCCCCTGGACAGCTGCAAGCGCATGAAACTCGGCGTCATGCCTTCTTCGAGGCAATACAAGGCCGACGCCAAACCTGTGCGGTCCGCGCCCGCCCGGCAATGAATCAACACAGGCTTCGGGGCCCCCTTCATCACTAGGACTAGCTCCTTCATCTGGTCCACCGTTAAGCAGACCTGCGCGCTCATCCGATAGTTAATCAAGGTGACGTCCAAGTTTTTCGCGGCCTTGACCTCGGCCTCATACCAATCCGCGCCTAGGTTCTCGCCGCGTAGGTTGATGACGCTGCGAATGCCCAGCTTCTTGACTTGGCAGGTGAACTCCTCCTCCGAGAGTTGCGCAGAGCGATATACTAGGCCCGATTCTACGGTACGCAGATTGCCGTTGGATTGAATCAGGCAATAACGAAACCCGACCCCAGCGACAACGGCGACTAGGAGTAGAACCAAAACTTTCGCTGACCAATTTAAGAACGCGAAGAGGTTTTTTTTCGGCATGCGGCAACCTACCCCGAGAGACTATAGTGACCATCTCAATTTCTGGACCGACCACGCCGCCCCACCTGCTCAGGCGCGAAATCAGCCCAAGATAGGCACCTATCCTCAGCCGCCAAACGTCCGAAGCACAAAAGTCACCCTCCCGCCATCATACCTCTCGGGTAGGGGCAGCACTAAAAGAGTACAGATTACGGATTACAGAGGAAGCAAAGGCGCCAATTTCCCGCTCCCCGGTTCCCCTTTTCAACTGCCTCGGGTAGGGTTGGCACCGCGTGCCAACCTAGCTGCCTCTCTCTGCCTCGAGGTAGGGTTGGCACTGCGTGCCAACCTAGCTGCCTCTCGCGGGCTCCGCTCGCGGGCTCCGCTCGCGCTCTGTACTCCGCACTCTGTACTCTGGTTCCACCTTTCCACCTTTGCACAGGCCTCCGGCCGATTTGCACCTTTGCATTCACTGCCCCCTCTCCGCTCGCGCCGCGCCTACTTCCAATCCAAGCCGTCCGGGAGGTTGTTTAGGTTCTCAAAGCCGTCCTGCGTCACGATGACCATATCCTCAATGCGCACACCACCGAGGTCCTGACGGTACAGGCCGGGTTCAACGGTCAAGGCTTCGCCGGCCAAGAGCGCGGGGCCTTTGATGTCGAGCAGCGGGGGTTCATGCACATCGATGCCGATGCCGTGTCCGGTCCCGTGCGTCATCGCACAATAGGAGGTCGGGGAATCGGCCTTGGGGAGGC
>CAIYAN010000389.1 GCA_903924185.1 uncultured Opitutia bacterium
GCCATTAAACCAACGGCTCACGCCGCCATCACCGGAGAAACCAAGGGATGGACCGACATTGGGTAGGCGCAAGTCGGCGTCGATGACCAGCACGCGCTCCGCATGTTGGGCAAAACTGAGTGCAAGATTCGTGGCGACGAAGGTTTTGCCTTCGCCTGGGCGCGTGGAGGTGACCAAGAAGACGCGGCTATTCGCCGTCGCTGGGCTGACCTTCATCGCAGAGTAGATGGAACGGACGGCCTCGGTCGCGACCTTATCCTTATCCTGGCGGGCCAAGAGCGCCCGGTCTGGACCGACCGCTTCGATCACCTTGGGCACGGTGCCAAGTAAAGGCAGGCCTAGGCCCATCTCCACGTCCTTGGCGGACTTCACGCGGTCATCAAAGGAACCCATCAGCACGATAAGCCCGAAACCGACCAGGAGGCCGAGGCCCATCCCAGTCAAGGCGTTCATGTAGTAGTTCTTGTTTACCGGGCGATCGGCCACAGAGGGCATCTCCTGGATCTTAATCGAAGTGCTGGTACCAGAGGTGGACGAACGGAGCTTCTGTTCTTCGTAGTTTTGCTTCTGACGGGCGAGAAACTCCTCTTGGCCGCGGATTTCCTTGTCGACGCGCTCGAGCTCGTTGTTCGCGGCCTGCAGACGATAGATTTCATCGTCCTTGCGCTCGAGGTTAGCGACGATGGCGTCGTAACTCGAACGGGCATTCTGCACAGAGGCTTGGATGCGATTGACCGAGTTAGCGACCGCCTGCGTCAGCTCCTTTTGGGTCTGATCCAGCTGGGCCCGGGTCTGGATGAGCGTTGGGTGCTCATCCGTATATTTTTTCTCCATGGTACTCACGAGCACCCGCAGTTCCGTTACCTTCGGCCCCAGGGCGGCGACGCGTTCATCCGTGCGGACTTGGGCGATATCATAGACGTCCTTGGTGGCCTTCTTATACTCCAAGATTAGCTTCCAGATAATCTCTAACTCATCAATTTGCTTACGGGCGTCTTCGCGGTTACGGACCAGTACGCCGCGTTCGGTGTTCAGTGTCGTCGTGTCCTTGGCAATCGAAAGGAGTTTCTGGTTCTTGATGAGGTCGCTCCGCTTATCGGACAGTTTGCGGAGGCGTTCCTCAATCAGGTCGATTTCGCTTCGCAGCTTCTCAACCAGCGGGTTGGTGATGGTCAGGCGCTCGTCTTCACTATTCTTTTGGATGGCCTTACAGAAGATACCGGCCACCTGCCGGGCCAGCTCGCGGTTCGGGTGAGTGAATTCGACGGCGACCACGAAGGTCGACTTCAAGGGGGTGACGGCCCGTTGCCGGCCGAAAACTTCCTGCTCGGAGAGCGGGCCGCTGAAGATGTTGCCCTGCTGGTAGGGCTCAATGACACGCTTCTTCTCGTCAATCGTGAGCTGGCGCGACACGCTTTCGATAATACTCGTGCTGCGCATGGACTCGACGGCGGTAAAGAAGTCGTCGTTGGTCGTGATGTTGAAGTTATTATTTGCCGTGGTGTTATTCGCCGTCACGTCCGGCGCCATCCGGAACACGCGCAGTTTACCGATTGCACGGTACTCTGGCATCGTCTGATAGGTGAGGACCACCGCGATGGTGACGCCCAGCAGCACCGCCAAGATGAGCCACCAAAAGCGCTCGCGGAGCATCGCAATGTAAGCGTAGAGCGGGTTGCCACCCTCCTTGACGCCATAGCGACCGTAACCACTCTGCCCGTAGCCGGCGCCGTAGCCACCACCGTAAGCTCCACCATAGTTACCGTAGTTTCCGTAGCTACCGTAGCCACGGCCGCGGGAAGCGGAATCGTCCTGATTGTCCTCAGGCTTCTGGGGTGTTTCGGCCATGGG
The DNA here is from genome assembly GCA_903924185.1 of uncultured Opitutia bacterium. Lineage (GTDB taxonomy): Bacteria > Verrucomicrobiota > Verrucomicrobiia > Opitutales > UBA953 > UBA953. The sequence continues at coordinate 1,852 of CAIYAN010000389.1, forward strand.
GTTCAGAATTTGCTGTCATCGACGTAGATGGCGTCGTCATCCTCGAGGATGAAGTCGGGTTCGTCCCCCGAATCAATCTTCCGGACGTCTTTGACAATGGTGACGAGTTTGCCATCGCGGGTGCGCTTGATGGCAACGTCGGATCGACGGCCACGGGCGAGGATGCCGCCGGCCATGGAAAGGGCCTTGCCCAGGGTTAGGTTTTCTTCGGGCGGAATATTCACGGGGCCAGGCTTACCGACGTACCCCGAGACATACACGCGGCGTTCGGCGTAATTGACGATGGTGATAACGACCTGCGGCTCCTTAAAGTATCGGCGAAAGCGCTTGGTGATTTCAGCCTGAGCTTCCGTAATGGTCAGGCCGGCGATTGGGACCAAGTCCTTCAGAAAGGGAATGTCGATCGTGCCGTCGGGATTGATGCGACGCTCGATAAGGGTGTCGGCTTCATTGATGACACCGACGCGAATAAAGTCGCGGGCCCGCAGGCAATAACTGGACTTCGTGGAAACTTCGGTCGGCTTAGCGGGCTCAGCCTTCTTGGCGGGCTCTTCGGCCCGCAGCTTGCCGACCTGCAGGGTCTCTTCCTTTTCCGCGGCAAAGAGCGGAACGGCAGCGAGGACCAAGAGGACCAAGAGCCTGCTGAAGGTTAATCCGTGGGACATGGGGGAAAGATGCATGAAAAAGGGCGGTCGGTCAATCAGACCGTCCGCCCTTATGCTGGCCATGAGGCTTTCGCCTTAGTAGCGGAAAGCAGCCGAGAGCGTGAAGGTGTTGGCCTTGAAGTTAGCCGAAGGTGCCGCCGGAATCTTCGAGTCCGTCAGGTTGTACCCGGCTTGGAGGCTGAGGTGCGAGTTGTACTTATAGTCCGCGCCCAAGGTGTAGACCATGGTATCGACACCAGTCGTGCCAGAGAGCACATCGCTCTTAGTGACCGACAGGTTAAGCGTCAGGTCGGTCGCCGCGTTGAAGTTCGCACCATAGGTGTAGGTCTTCGAAGCGGTGACGCCACCGGCGGAAGAGGCCGTCGTATCGCGAGAGAAGGTCAGCGTCTGCGTAATCATCTCAGTGAGCGTGTGCGAAAGGGTCACCGAATAGGAAGGGTCGCTCGAGCTGGCCTGAGCGTCGGTCTTGGAGACGGCGTAACCCGCCTTAGCGGTGACGTTGAGCTTACCGGACTCGGTCGCTTGGCCCTTGGCGGTGAGGCCGTAGAAGTCCTTCACGAGCTGCTGTCCCGGCAATGGATTGGGGCGAACGGTGGTGCCGGCTGGAGGATTAGCCGTACCATCGCCTGGTTGGGAGAAGTAAGGAGCGGCGGCGTAATCCGTGACGTCATGCTGGAACTTGAAGCCGTAGGTGATTTTTTCGCCAGGCGACTGATAATCCACGCTGACCGGGATGCTCTTGGTGTTCAGCTCCGTCAGGGTATTCGTGTTGTTGTTGATGGTGTCCCAGAGCGGATTTACCGTCTTGGTGGCATAGGCTAGGTCGGTCGTATCGCTGAAAGGGAAGCGCAGCTTCGTTGGGTTCAGGTAGTGGTTATAGGTGTTAATGAAGCCGACGTTAACCTTCGTGCGTTCGGTCAGCTGGTAACCGACATCGAGGTTGTGGCTGTAGTTGGACTGGCGAACCAAAGTCGCACCGAGAAGGACGCTATTGACGCCTTGGGCAGCCAGCTCGTCGTTACGGGCCGTGACGCGGTAGGACGAATCGAGGGTGACCGTCAAAGGGCCGCCCGGAGCGTAGCGCAGGTTGCCGCTGAGGTTATCACGAGAGTCCTCGAGGGAAGCTAAGCTGGACTTATTGAAGTAAACATAGCCGCGCTTGGCGGAGAGAGTCAGTGCGATCGGGGAGTCCTTGCCGTACTCAAGCGTCAGGCCCGGCGTCACGGTCCAGGAGGTCGAGGCCGTCTTCGTGGCCGAAGAATAAAGGTTGTCCGTGACTTCCAAAGCGACAGCGGAGTCGAAGAGGATATCGAGGTCATCTCCGACCTGAATCAATGGAGACGTCGGCAAGAGATTAGCGGCGTAAGCAGAAACGGACGTGGAGAGAAGCGCAGCGGCAACAAGGAAGCGGACCTTAGGCATAGGGAGAGCGGGGAGTAGGCTTTAAAGTAAGCCCAACCCGAGCGATGCATCAACCCCCAAACTGGCCCCCGATGTTCCAAACGGGTAAAATATACCCCCACCTCCCGCGAGGGAGATGGGGGTATATAAGTACTTAACCTATAGGTATTTATACCTAATTATTCGCCAGCGGACTCGGCCGTGGGGCTGACCTTAATGCGGCGATACAGGGGCAGGCCCGTACCAGCAGGAACCAGGTGACCCATGATGACGTTCTCCTTAAAGCCCGTCAGCATATCGCGCTTAGCCATCGTAGCAGCATCGGTGAGGACGCGGGTCGTTTCTTGAAAGGAAGCGGCCGAGATGAAGGATTCGGTCTCCAAGGAAGCCTTGGTGATACCCAAGAGGATCGGCTCGTACTCGGCGATTTGGCCACCGCGCTCGTGGATGGAGCGGTTGACTTCAGCCAAGGTGGTACGGTCGACCTGTTCGCCCCAGAGGTAATCGGAGTCACCGGGCTCGGAGATGCGGACCTTACGGAGCATACGCGAGACGATGATTTCGATGTGCTTGTCGTTAATGACAACACCCTGCGAACGGTACACCTTTTGAATTTCGGTGATGAGGTAATCCTGCACGCGGGACTGGCCCAAGATGTCGAGAATGTCGTGTGGGTCGACGGCGCCTTCGGTCAGGCACTGGCCCTGCTTCACCTTTTCGCCAGCGGCGACGATGATGTGCTTACCGTGCGGGATGAGGTGCTCCTCTTCGCGACCGATAGAATCCTTAATCACGAGGCGCTTCTTGCCACGAATCGAGGGCTGGAATTCGACTTCCCCGTCAATCTTGGCAATTTCGGCGGCATCCTTGGGCGGACGGGCTTCGAACAGCTCGGAGATACGCGGGAGACCGGCAGTGATGTCCTGCGTCTTGGCCGCCTGGCGAGGGATCTTGGCGAGTTCGCTACCCTGGGCAACAACGTCACCTTCGTCTACGAGGACGCGGGCGCCGGCCGGGATGGAGAATGTACCCAGGTTCGCACCCTGTGCGTCGACAATCTGAATCTGGGGATTCTGTTCATCGGAGTGCTCGATGACGGACTTGTAGAAGGCGTTATTGGAAGGGTCGCGCTCTTCGTTATAAGTCACGCCCGAGATCATGTCCAAGAGGCGGATACGGCCCGCGCTGTTCGCGAGAATCGAAGTGTTGTTGGGATCCCACGCAGCGATGAGCTCGTCCTTCTTCACGTTCTTACCGTCCTTCACGTTGATGACCGTACCGGCGAGGATACGGTATTCTTCGAGCGACTGATTGGCTTCGTTAAGGACGCGAATGGAGCCCGTGCCGTTGACGGCGACGAAGGCATCCTTCAATTCAACGGTGTTGAGGTCGATGAACTGAACGCGGCCAGCGTTCTTGGCCTTGATTTCAGGAGTCTTGAGCTGAGCGACGCCACCGATGTGGAACGTACGCATGGTCAGCTGCGTGCCAGGCTCGCCAATCGACTGGGC
>CAIYAN010000390.1 GCA_903924185.1 uncultured Opitutia bacterium
ACCTCTACCGCTACCTGGGACTGTGAGGACAACGGCCATTTCCGGCCGCTTTCGCAAAGAGGTGCAACGGGCGGAGCGACGCGGCAAAGACCTAGCTAAACTGCAGCAGGCGATTGAACTACTCTGTCGGGGCCAGAATCTACCCAGCCGCTATCGTGACCATGCGCTGATCGGAAACTTCAAAGGCTGCCGCGACTGTCATCTGGAACCAGATTGGCTCCTCATCTACCGGCTCTCTAAGGATGGCTCGGTGGTGTGCCTAGAACGGACTGGCTCGCATGCTGATTTATTTGGATAAAGGGGAGCGGAAATGATTACAGAGTACGCTAGCGGAATGGTTGGCTGGAGTATGGTTGGCTAGGGGAGAGATAGGTGCAAAGGTGGGGGCAGAGGCACACATACAAAAGGTAGGGGCGTGGCTTTGCCGCGCCCTCCTGTGGGGGAGGTCAAGGCGAAGCCTTGCCCCTACCCGCGGGCAGAGCCCGCGCAGTTAAGTAGAGATCCGGACGTCACTCGACGAACGGACGCGACGCAGTCGCGCCCCTACCAGAGGCAAGCGAGGCAGAATAGGGCAGCACGCAGTGCTGCCCCTACCAGATACAAGGGTGCCAACCCTACCTCACTTAGACGAGTTTCTTGAGTTCGCCGGAGCTGTCGCCGAACTGGACGTCGCGGATGTCCATGCGGTTGAGCATGGAGACCCAGAGGTTGTTCAACGGGGTTTCCTTGCCGTACTGGATGCTACGACCCTGACGGATCGTGCCGCAACCGCGGCCAGCGAGAAGGATGGGCAGGTCGTCGTGGTTGTGGCGGTTGCCGTCGCCGTTACCCGAACCGTAGACGATCATCGAGTGGTCGAGTAGCGTGCCGTCGCCTTCCTTCACCGACTTCAAGCGGTTAAGGAAGTAAGCCAACTGCGTGGTGTGGAAAATATTGATGTCTTGGATCTTCGCCATCTTCTCCGGGTCGTTGCCGTGGTGGGAGAGGTTGTGGTGACCCTCGCGCACGTTGATGAACGGGTACGAACGGTTGCTACCCTCGTTAGCGAAGACGAAGGTCGAGATGCGCGTCGTGTCGGTCTGGAAAGCCAGGACGACGAGGTCCGCGAGAAGGCGGAGGTGTTCCTCGTAGCTCTGCGGGATACCGGCCGGGGCCTTGACGCCCGCCGGGAGCTTGGGCGCGTTCGAGGCACCAGCCTTGGCGATACGCTGTTCCATTTCGCGAACCGCGGTGAAGTATTCGTCGAGCTTGCGCTGGTCATCGGCGCCCAGGCGCACGTTTAATTCGCGGAAGTCATCACGCACGGCGTCGAGCACGCTCTTCCGTTCGGCATCGCGGCGCGCGCGTTCGAGGTCGGTGCCCGAACCAAACAGCCGCTCGAAGATTAGCTTAGGGCTGACCTCCTTCGGCATCGGCTGGGTGGAGGAGCGCCAGGACATATTGGACTCGTAGATGCAGCTGTAGCCGGAATCGCAACCGCCGGCCATTTTGCTAGAATCGGCGCCGACTTCGAGGGAGGCCAAGCGCGTGCGGTCGCCCATGCGAGCGGCGGCGATTTGGTCGACGGAAACCCCGACCTTGATATTAGCACCGTCGGTCTTACGCGGCTGAGCGCCGGTCAAGTAGGCCGCCATCGCACGGGCGTGGTCGCCACCGCCGTCACCGTTGGCACGCGCCTTGTCGGCCGTCAGGCCGGAGAGAATTGAGAAATCCTTGGTCAAGTCGGCCAGCGGCGCGAGGATCGGCGGCAGCTTAGCCGGGAGCGCCCCTTCCGTCGCGACGCGCCAAGCACTGGGGACGACGCCATTTGGAATATAAACGTAGGCCATGCGGTTCGGCGCGGCCTGAGCGATGGGCGTGTTGCCGGCGGCCCAGCTCGTTTGCATGCCCATCTTCTCGAGCCAAGGCAGCGCGAGGGTGACGCCCATTCCCTTAAGAACGGTACGGCGGCTGAGGACTTTATCGTGAATCATGGCGGAGAAGGGTTATTTCTTTTTAGGAGGGGGCTGGACGCTTTCAACCTGCGAAATACCGCGACGGAGGCGGAAGGGTTCGCTCAAGACCACGGCCAGCACGACGGCGGAGAAGCGGTTTTCGCCCTTCTGAACCGAAAGCACCATCTTATCGAGGGTCGGCTCGTCATAGAACTCCAGCCCTCGGCCGAGGCCGTAGGTCAGCAGTTTAGCGGAAAAATTCCGGACATACTTCTCGTGGTCGGCCTTTAATACCGACTTCAGTTGGGAAGCGCCGGCAAACGTACGCCCATCGGGTAACTTACCGGCCGTATCGATGAGCACCCCCTCGTCCATGGAACGACTCCGACCGATCGCATCGAACTTCTCGAACGCGAAACCCAGCGCATCCATCCGATTATGGCAGGAAGCGCAGGCCGGATTAATGCGGTGCTGTTCGAGCCGTTGGCGGAGATTGCCCGTGAGTTGCTTTTGGCCCTCAAGCGATGGCACATCTTGGGGGGCAGGCGGGGGCGGCGTACCGAGAATCTGTTCGAGGATCCACTTGCCACGCTTCACGGGGGAAGTCCGATCCGGGTTGGAGGTCGCCGTCAGGATACTTGCCTGCGTGAGGACGCCGCCCCGTTCGCCCTTAGGCAACGTCACGCGGACGAAATCGCCGGCACGGCGCGACTCCACATTAGGCACCTTATACAAATCGGCGAGCGGCCGATCGAGGTAGGTGAAGTCGGCGTCGATGATGTCGAACACACTGCGATCGTCGCGGACGATTTCCGACAAGAAGAGCTCCGTTTCCCTGACCATCGAAGTGCGCAGCGCGTCATCGAACTCCGGGAACATCTTCGCATCGGGCGTCACCAGGGCCAAGCGGCGCGTCTGGAGCCACTGAAGGGCGAAGCCCGACACCAGGTATTGGGAGCGCTTGTCTTTGAGCAGCCGCTTCGTCTGGGCCTCGAGGCTAGTGGAAAGCTTGCCGGCGTTCGCGAGGGCGAACAACTCCTCATCGGGCATCGAGCCCCACAGGAAATAACTCAAGCGCGAAGCGAGGGCGAACTCCGCAATCGGGTGGGCATCTTTCGCGAAGGGCTGGTCATCTTGTTCGATCCGGAAGACGAATTTCGGCGAGGCCAGCACGACGGAAATCATTGCTTGGGCGCCGGCCTCCCAGGACCCACCAGTGGCC
>CAIYAN010000391.1 GCA_903924185.1 uncultured Opitutia bacterium
CCGAGTCGATTGCGCGGCTGTTTTTCGTCCCAGGGGAAGACTTGGGTGGGCACGCCTGGCGCGCACGGCTTGGTGAGGTCGGGCTTGTCGTATTCACCGCGGGTGAGCACGTAGGCCATAGGTGCCAAAGGGGAATGCTCCATCGCGAAGAACGCGGGCACCGATTCCTGATGAGCGGCGAGATCGCGGCGCGCCTGTTGAAGTTTCTTCCACGCTTCTTGGAAAGCGGTGTCCGTGCGTTCGCGGACGTGCGTCAGTTGCATGGCTTTGGGTAGCGTCGACGGGTCGAGGCCGTGTAGGCTGGCCACCTCAACGGCGGTCAGCGCTTGGTGCCAGAGCTGAACCTCGTCGAGGGAACCGTTACGGAAACCGGCATCACGGGTGCGGGAACCGATTTCGAGGGCGTTGTCGCGCGACTTGGCGTGAAGCGTATCCCGCACGACCGTCGTGGCGATCTCGCGGCCATCTAAGTAGAGGTGGAGGCCGGAGGCCTGGGAAGAGCCATCATAGGTTGCCGTAAGGCGATGCCAAGCGTTGAGCGGCAGTTCGGCTTTGGTGATGATCGAGACCGCGCTATTGGGCCAGAGGTGAATCATGCTCCAGCGGAGTTTCCCCTCGGTGACCAGCAGTTCCACGCCAGTCGCATCGCCGTCGCCGGTATAGAAGCCCGTGGAATGCAGAACGGTGGCGCGGGTATTCTTTTCGCCGAAGCGGATGAACGCGGAGAACGTGAAAGGCTCGAATCGTCCCAGTTGGCGGAAGTCGGGGAGGATGAAACCCGCATCGCCATCAAACTTAACCCCTTGGCCTTTCACGCCGGGGGTCAGTTGAAGGTCTTCAGGAGAACTGCGTCGTTCAAACTTCGCGGGCTTACCGTTGGCGATGGCATTGTCGGCGCCCGTTTTGCTAAACACATCCAGTGGCAGGTGTACCGTCGGTACGGCCGGAGCTGATGGGCCGAGGTTCGCGACGGACGGAGTCGGGAGGGCTGCGAGGGCCTTTTCGGCGGCGACGATGGCAGCTTTCAGCTCTTGTTCCTTGGTGCGGTCGGCGTCTGACTTGAATAAGCGCACAAACGGTGGCGGCACTTCGCCGTGATAAGAGAGTAGGCCATTCTCGTTTTGGTCACCGAACAGGGCGGCCATAGAATAATAGTCCTTTTGCGAAATCGGGTCATACTTGTGGTCGTGGCAGCGCGCGCACTCCATCGTCAACCCCATGAAGCTGTAGCTCGCCGTACTGACGCGATCGTTGATGCCGTCTTGACGGAATTCCTCGGCGATGGAGCCGCCTTCGAAGGTCATCCGGTGCAGGCGATTGAAGGCCGTAGCCACGCGTTGGTCCTGAGTCGAATTGGGGAGGAGGTCGCCCGCCAGCTGCTCGGTTAGGAATTGGTCGTAAGGCTTATTGTCATTGAGTGCCTGCAGGACCCAGTCGCGCCAGGGCCAAGCGAACATCCCATTGTCCCCAGTATAGCCCCAAGTGTCGGCGTAACGCGAGAGGTCGAGCCAACTGACCGCGAGGTGTTCGCCGTAGCGAGGGGAAGCGAGGAGGGCATCGACGCGCTTCTCGTAGGCGTTAGGCGATTTGTCGGCGAGGAAGGCATCGACCTCGGCGGTCGTTGGCGGGAGGCCGGTCAGGGCCAAGGAGGCCCGGCGAAGGAGCGTCACACGGTCGGCAGGGGCCGAAGGCTTTAAACCGACTTGGGCGGCCTTCGCGGCCACGAAATGATCGATCGGATCCTTGGGCCAAGCCGCATCGGCCACTTTAGGCAGTGGGTAGGCCTGCGGTGTGACGAAGCCCCAGTGCCGATCATACTTCGCCCCTTGTTTGATCCAGCGGGTGAGCACGTCTTTTTCCGAGGCAGTCAGCGGGCGGTGTAACTCGGGCGGCGGCATGATTTCTTCTTCATCGGTGGAACGGATACGCCCGATGATTGCACTCTTGGCTAGGTCGCCGGGGACGATGGCGGTTTCGCCAC
>CAIYAN010000392.1 GCA_903924185.1 uncultured Opitutia bacterium
CGCGCCCGCCATCGCCGCTTACGGCTTTGACGCTTCACTCACGAACTTCGAGGGAATGGGGCCCAAAATCTTGCCGCTGACGCGCACCCCTGATGCCACGGAGTTTAAAAAGATTTGGGGCGACGCCGAGCGCCTCGGTGGACCCGTCACCTGGATGGATCGGGCCAAGATTACCACCGGCTATGCAGACGCCGCCGTCCGCTTCATCGATGAGGCCGGCACCAAGCAAAAGCCGTTTTACATCAACCTCTGGCCCGACGACGTCCACAGCCCCTATTTTCCGCCCCTAGAGAAATGGACGCCCGGCAAGCATCGCCTCTACCTTTCCGTGCTGGCGGAAATGGACCGACAGTTAGGGCGAGTCCTCGACCGCATCCGCACCGACCCCGCCCTACGCGATAACACCATCATAGTCATTTGTTCAGACAACGGGCCAGAACCCGGTGCAGGCAGCGCGGGACCCTTTCGCGGCCACAAGACGCAACTCTTCGAAGGCGGTATCCGCTCTCCGCTCATCGTCTGGGCTCCTGGCCTGATGGCGAAAGCACAGGTCGGCCAGCGCAACGCTACATCGGTCTTCGCCGGCATTGACCTCGCCCCTTCACTAGCCGCACTCGCGGGCGCGAAACCGGAGGCCGCCATAAAACTAGATGGGCAGGACCTCTCCGCCACATTACTCGGCAAGGCTGCGACCTCACACACCGAACCTCTCTGCTGGAGCCGTCCGCCCGACCGCAAGACATGGGCCCCTGCCCTCCCTGATCCGGCCCCCGACCTTGCCATCCGCGACAGCGATTGGAAACTCCTCTGCGAATACGATGGCACCAAGCCGAAGCTCTATGACCTCAAGCGCGACCCGGGCGAAAGCCGCGACCTCGCAGCCGCGGAACCACGAACGGTCGAACGCTTGACCCAAGCCGTTCTGGCCTGGCATCGGGCCATGCCGCCGGACAACGGCCCGGCCCTAGGAGCCGCGTCGGCCGCAGGCAAAAAGAAGTGAATTACTTCGCGGCTTTTTTCTTCTTCGCCGCACCTGGTTCCGCCCCGTCGTTGTCCGAGTAATCGGCACCCCACAGCGGCTTGATATTACTCCGGTTCCATTCGTCCCAGAGTGCCTGCAACTGCTTCACCTTCTCCGGCTGCTCGGCGGTGAGGTCTTTATCCTCATGGATATCCTTGGACAGGTTGTAGAGTTTGAGCGCACTGACGGGCTGGGCCTTGCCGGTGTTGGTATCGGCGTTCCCATCGTAGCGAACGAGCTTCCAATCGCCTTGGCGAATCGCCATCTGCGCACCGAAACGCCAATAGAGCGCGTCGTGCGGCGCAGCCTTCTTCATGCCAGAAAAATAGGGCAGCAGGTCGACCCCTTCCAATTTTGCCTCGGGCCCGACGGCCACGCCGGCGGCGGCTAAAGCCGTGGCATGGAGGTCGAGCTGCACTACCGGCGAATCATAGACGGCCGGCTTCAGCTGGTCGGGCCAAGCCACGAGGAACGGCACGCGAATGCCCCCTTCAAGGGTGGTTCGCTTGGAACCACGCAACGGGGCGTTACTGGACCCATTAGTGGTCGTACCGTTCATCACTGGGCCGCCATTATCGCTGATAAAGAAAATCAACGTGCGCCCTTCCTGGCCACTTTCCTTGAGCGCTTGGCGCACCCGGCCGATGTTATCGTCGAGGGCGGACATCATCGCCGCATAGGTTCGGCGCTTCTTATCGGTAATGGAGGCGAACTTCGCCAGACGAGCGTCGGTCGCATCCATGGGCGTGTGCACTGCATTGAACGCTAAGTAAAGGAACCAGGGCTTGTCCTTATGCGCGCGGACAAAAGCGGACGCCTCGCGGCCAAAGGCATCGGTCGTATAGTCCATCTCTTTGACTGGTTCGGCCCCTCGCAGGATACCACCAGTATTGAAATAACTGTGAGCACCACCCAGGAAACCAAAGAACTCGCCGAAACCGCGGCTGGGCGGCGTCTGCTCAGGCTTGGCACCCAGGTGCCACTTACCGACCATGCCGGTGACATAGCCGGCCTTGGCCAAGCGCTCCGGCAGAATCGTCTCCGTCAACGGCAGGCCATTACTGCCATTGGGATTATATTCATGGCCAAAACGGTTCTGCTGCCGACCGGTGAGCAAG
>CAIYAN010000393.1 GCA_903924185.1 uncultured Opitutia bacterium
AGCTCGCCCTTCCAACCGGACTTCGTCGGGTAGACGAGTTCGGCGGCCTTCGCGGAGAGTTCCTGGTCGGTGAAGGCATCATAGATACGCTTCACATGGTTCTTGAGCAGGGCGGCCGGCTTAAGGGACTGCGCCACGCAGTCTTCGTAGACCTCGCGGAGTAGGTCGGTCATCCCGCGATCCTTACAGAGGGCGACCGCGGCTTGGAAGGCGAGGAACTTACCCATCTCGGACATGTCGATGCCGTAGCAATCTGGGTAGCGGATTTGCGGCGCCGTCGAAGCAATCACGATCCGCTTCGGATTCGGGCGGGCGAGGATGCGGAGAATCGATTGGCGGAGCGTCGTGCCCCGGACGATGGAGTCGTCAACGCAGACGAGCGTGTCGCCTTCGCGGACAGCGCCGTAGGAGATATCGTAGACGTGCGAGGCCATCTGCATCCGGTTCTTCTCCTGGGTGATGAACGTGCGCAGCTTGACGTCCTTGTGGGCGACCTTTTCGCCGCGCGGCCACCCGCCGAGCACGAGGCGGTCGATGGCGGCATCGTCGAGTTGGCCCTTGGCCAACGCATCGCGGAGTTGGTCGCGGACCTGGGTGCGGCGGCGCATCCGCAGTTCTTCCATCAGCCCGTACCAGGCGATTTCGGCCGTGTTCGGGATGTAGGAGAAGACCGCCTTATCATGGTCGTCGCTGATGAGGCGAATCACCTCGTCGGCGAGGGCGGCGCCGAGGGCTTTCCGTTCGGCGTAAATGTCCGGGTCGTTACCGCGCGAGAAATAGATGCGCTCAAAGGAGCAATGCCGCCGTTCGCCTGGTGGGTGGATGGACTCCACCGAATGGCGGCCGTCGGCCTTCATGATGAGCGCGGAGCCGGGCGGGAGCTCTTGGACTTCGGCCTGGGTCGCGCCGATGATGGTCATGAGTGCGACGCGCTCGGAGGCGACGGCGATCAGGTCGTCCGTGCGGACGAACCAGCAGGGGCGGATGCCGTTCGGGTCACGGACGACGAAGGAGTCGCCGTTGCCGATGAGGCCAGCGATGGCGTAGCCGCCGTCCCAGTGCTTGGCCGCCTTACGGAGAACATTGCCGACGTCGAGGTGCTTGGAGATTTCGTGCTGCACGGCCATTCCCTCGAGCCCCTGATCTTTGAAAGCTTTGAACAGACGGTCGTGTTCCTCGTCGAGCCAGAAGCCGATCTCTTCGAGGATGGACTGGGTGTCGGTCGTGTAAATGACGTGGGCGCCGCGCTCGGTGAGGGAGGCGTTTAGGTCCGGCGTATTCGTCAGGTTGAAGTTACCAGCGACGAGGAGGTTGCGGGTCGGCCAGATAGACTTACGCGCGTAGGGGTGGCAGGAGACCGAGTCGAAGTTACCGGAGGTCCCGTAGCGTAGGTGGCCCAGGAGTAGTTCGCCGCCAAAGTCAAAGTGGCGCTTCACCGTCTCGGGGAACTCCGGGACGATGATGGCCTCGCGAACCTTATCGGCGTAGGTCTTGATTTGGCGGGTGAAGATTTGGGTCAGTCCCTGAGCGCCGATTTCGCGGTCGCGGAAGAGGAAGGCCTCGCCGTTTTCCGCCCCGATTTTGACGCTACCGATCCCGGCGCCGTCTTGGCCGCGGTTGTGCTGCTTCTCCATGAGGAGGAAGAGCTGGTTGAAGCCGTGGAGCGGGGTGCCGTACTTCTCCTGATACCATTTCAGGTCCTTGGTTAGCCGGACAAGGGCAATGCCGCATTCGTGCCTTAAGGAGTCGCTCATCGCAGGCTTCCGACTTTGTCGGGTCGGCGCCTATCCTGTCCAGCGCTTACTCTTCGCAGAGGCTTAAGAGCGCAGGATTCGGTCTAAACGGGCTAAGCTTTCGCCGATGAGGCTAGCCATCGTCGTATGCTGGCGGAAGGCGGGGTCCCGGTGGTAATCGGCCAGCCCGTCGGCTAATTCCTTGGCTTTCTCAGGGGCGGACAGGGCGTTGGCCTCCATGGCGGCGAGGAGGTCGCGGACGCGGTCGGGGGCCGCCAACAGCCGGCGGTGGATGAGTGACTGCTCTTCACGCCGGTATTGGGTAGCGGAGGCGGCGTTGATATGCCGG
>CAIYAN010000394.1 GCA_903924185.1 uncultured Opitutia bacterium
GCCATCAGTTTGCTGCCACCGGCGACTTCATCAATGGCCTTACAGGCGGCGTCAAAGTCCTTAGCGTCGACGGCGGCCTTAATCTTAGCGTTGGCGGCGGTCCGAGCGGCACCAGCCTTGGCACGGGCTTCATCGGCCTTCTTCTCTTCATCCACGAGAGAAGCCTTCCCTTCGGGGGTATTCTTAAAGGCAGCCAACTTGTCGAGGTACTGACGAGTAGTCCAGCCGCCGAAACCGACGGAGCGGCCAAAGACGTCGCCGGTCTTGGCGTCGATAAGCAGGACCGTGGGGTAACCCGTGATGGCGTACTTCTTTTGGAGCTCGGAGTTCTGGGCCTTCAGTTCTGGGGCGAGCTGCTTGGTGCGAGGGAAGTCGAGTTCGACGAGCACGTACTTACCGGCGGCTTCCTTGGCGAATTCTTCGGTGGAGAAGACATTCTTATGGAGCGCCTTGCACGGCGGACACCAGTCGCTGCCCGTGAAGTCGAGCAACATGGGCTTGCCTTCCTTGATGGCGACCTTCTTGGCTTCTTCGAAGTTCGTGAGCCAGGTCGCTTCGGCGAAGGCGGTGGAGATGGCCCCCAGCAAGACGAGGCTGGAAGCGAGGAGTGACTTGAGGGTCATGGGGATTGGGGTGTGCCTTAAACTACCCATAAATAAAAAGACGCCGCAAGCCTAGGCCGCGACGTCTTGAAGGAAAACCCTTTTAAAGCCCGATTATGCGCCCTTATCGACCTTCTTCACTTCCGCGGCAGGCTTGGTAGCGGGCTTAACCGGAACCGGTTGGCTCAAGTTGGTACCCGCGGCCATCTGTTCGCGCATCTGCTTAAAACTGGTAAGCATCTTCTCTTCGCCCGCCGCTTCGGCGATGGCTTGATCAACCCACTTCAGGGCACGCTCTTTGTTCGTTGGGTCGATGCGCTGGGACATCAGCGCCTTGTTAATTGAAGCAATCGCCTTACGCGAGCCTTGGGCATCCGCGAAGTCTTCGTCGAGCAGCTTGCAGATAGCATCGAAATCCTTGGCCTCCATGGCGGCGCGAAGCTTGATACCTTGGGCGGCACGCTTGGCGCTGGCTTCCGAAGCCTTCTTAGCTTCGACACCAAGGGCCGCACGACCTTCGGCGGTATTCTTGAAGGCGGACAGTTTCTCGATGTAAGCCTTGGGGCCCGAACCAGGACCGTAGCCGCTTTGACGACCATACGCTTCGCCGGTCTTAGCATCAAGGAGGAGGACCGTCGGGAAACCGGAGACGCCAAACTTAGCCTGCGTCGCCTTATTCTTCGCCTTCTCTTCGGCCGGCTGCGGCTTCTTGTTCGGGAAGTCGAGTTCGACGAGGACGTAGTTCTTGGCGAAGGCTTCAAACTCCGGCTTATCGAAGACTTCCGCGTGGAGCTTGATGCAGTAACCGCACCAGTCGCTGCCGGTGAAGTCAACGAGGAGAGGCTTATTTTCCTTGGCGGCGACGGCCTTGGCCTCGTCGAGGTCGGTATACCACTTAGGACCCGCCAGGGCCGGGAGAGCGGCGATCATCAGGGCGACGAACGCAGCGAGGGTGTGCTTAGTTTTCATGGTTTGATTGATAGAAAGGCTTACTTCTTAGCGCCGGCCTGTTGGTCACGGGCTTTGACCACGCGCTCCCGGAGGCCCTTAAGCTCTCCGGCGAAGTCCGACTTAGAGTCAGCCGCCAAGGTCGCATCGATGAGCTTGATAACGGCCTCATGATCGCCTGGCTTGGTCGCCATGGTGATGCCCATGCGGGCGTTGAAGTTCATGCGAGTCGCGGCTTCGCCGGTGACGCCCTTGTCCTTGATAAACTTGGCGAGGGCCTTTTCGGCACCCGTGACGTCCTTCTTCTCAATGAAAGGTCCGATGACGCCGTCGAGGGCTTCATTGAGTTCAGACTGCTTGGCTTCGGCAGCGGCGGAGTCCGCAAACTTCTTTACCCCTGCATCGGTATTGTCCTTCAGGAACTTGGCGAGGGACTTGAGGTAATTGGTAGGGCCACCTTCTTCGTAGCCGGTCGAGGCAAACACCTGTCCCTTAGCATTCATCAAAAGGATGGTGGGGAAGCCTTGGATATTAAACTGCTTAGCCAGGGCGTCATTCTTGGCCTTGACCGCAGGGTCCTGCTTTTTACCGCGAGGGTAATCCAGTTCGACGAAGACAAAGTCCTTAGCGGCGACTTCGAAGTCCTTCTGGTCGAACACTTCCTTCTTGAGTCGAATGCACCAGCCGCACCAATCACTACCCGTGAAGTCGACGAGGATTGCCTTCTTCTCCTTGGCGGCGACGGCCTTGGCTTGGTCGAGGTCGGTCAACCAGGTGATTTCGGCGTGGGCCGAAGCAGCGGCAACCAAAGCGACGACGGGGAGCAGGAAGCGGGGCAGATTCATGGGGAGTGAATTAACTCCGAAGCTTACCCCTGACGGCAAACCACAAATAGCCTAGACCTGCGTTGCCAAAGCCCTCCCAACCCCCATACGTACGTGCCATGGCGGCAACCCGCATCCTGCTGGTAGACAATGGCTCCCTGCAACCGGCGGCCACCCTGCAGCTGCGCCTGCTTTCGAAGGAAGTCGGTCGTTTACTGGGAGAAACCGTACATCCCGTCTCTGTTCTGCACTCGCACAAGATCGACCCCGCCCTGCTCGAAGGACAGCCCGCAGTCATCTTTGAACAAGCCGTCCAGCAAGCGAAGGCCGACGGCATCAACGAACTGATTGTGTTGCCTCTGTTCATCGGGCCGAGCCTCGCCATCACAGAATACCTCCCCAAGGTTTTCGCGGAAGCGAATGCGGGGAAGATAAAGCTTAGCATCCGCGAGCCACTCTTCGGCCCCGAGCTGATTAGCATGCTGATCGATAACTTGAAGTCGACCGGCTGGACCAAGGGCAGCGGTACGGTCTACCTTTGTGACCACGGCTCCCCCATCCGCGAGGTGACGCGCTGCCGCGATTTCTTCGCCTTCTCTCTTCGTAATCAACTCGGCCTGAACGAGGACGAATTGATCGCCTGCTCGATGGAGCGACGAGACGGCGCGGAGTATGACTTCAACGAACCCTTACTCGAGGATGCGTTACAACAGGCCAAGGGCGAGGCGGTCGTCCTGATGCTTTTCCTACTGCCCGGCCGTCATGCTGGATCTGACGGCGACGTCGCGACCATCGCCAAGGAACACGCCCCCGACGGCCTGCGCTGGGAACTCAGCCCGTTGCTCGGCACACACCCCGCGCTACCAGCGCTGCTCGTCCGACGACACCTTCACTCTCCCAATTTCAAGACCACCAAGATTGCGGCCATCACCGCGCTGCTCGCCACGGGATTGCTGCCCGTCTTAGGCAGCATACCCGCCCCGAAAGACCAAGGAACAGGAGCGAGCCTCATGATCTGGCTCGGAGCATTTGCCGTGATCTTCACCGCGCTCCTCTTCTTACGCGAGAAGCTCCGGAAGAAGTCCTGACCTTAGGCCAAAGCGGCGATGCGGCCCATCAGGCCAGCATGACGAGGCGGAGCGACGACGGCACCGACGACCGCGATGAGGGGCGTCGGCAGTACCGACACGTCGACCTTGCCTGAAGCGAGGTCGGTCAATGTCGTGAGCACGTCGGAGGCGCCGTCTTGCGAGACCTTTGAAAGTAGCCGAATCGGGAGATCCGCTTGAGCACCGGCAGCGATGAGCTTCACAGCCACCGAAGGCAAAGCCTTGGCGCCCATGTAGAGGCAGAGCGTCGCGCCGGTCTCCACGTGCGCTTTCCAATTCTGGTCGGTGCCATCTGCACAATGCCCCGTGAGGAAAGTCACCGAAGCAGCTATGCCGCGGTGCGTTAACGGGAACGCCGCATCGGCACCTGCGGCGGTCGCGGCGGTCACCCCTGGCACGACTTCGAAATTGATCCCATGCGCGGCGAGGTGGTCCATCTCTTCTCCGAGCCGACCAAAGACGCCAGGGTCACCACCCTTGAGGCGCACGATGAGCCCACCTTGGCGTGCTTCACGCACGATCACGGCGTTAATTTCGTCCTGCGTCATCGAGTGTACCCCGCAGCGCTTACCGACTGGCACGATCTTCGTCGTCGCCGGAATCTCTGCTAATAAAGCATCCCCAGGAAGGGAGTCATGGATGACGACATCGGCCTTCTGGAGCAGACGGAGCCCCCGTACGGTGATCAGATCGGGAGCCCCCGGTCCGGCACCGACGAAGACCACCCGGCCTATGTCGCAATTTACCATTTATTTAAACTTGACCCGATTTATGTAATCTTGGGTAATCTTATCAAGTATTAATTTACACCAACCTTTACCTATGGAAAAGCCCACCGAGAAGCCCCTGACCAAGAATGAA
>CAIYAN010000395.1 GCA_903924185.1 uncultured Opitutia bacterium
CCGACATCGCTCCGGGCTACGACCACATCACGTCCGCCATCGGCGCCGCGATGATCGGCTGGTATGGCACCGCGATGCTTTGCTATGTCACGCCGAAGGAACACCTCGGCCTCCCGAACAAGAACGACGTCCGGGAAGGCGTCATCGCCTACAAGATCGCCGCCCACGCCGCCGACCTCGCCAAGGGTCACCCCGCCGCGCAGATCCGCGACAACGCCCTCTCCAAGGCCCGTTTCGAGTTCCGCTGGCCCGACCAGTTCGCCTTGGCCCTCGATCCCGAGCGCGCCCAGGAATACCACGACGAGACCCTGCCGCAGGAATCCGCCAAGACCGCGCACTTCTGTTCCATGTGCGGACCGAACTTCTGCTCCATGCGCATCTCCGACGACATCCGTAAGTTCGCCGACGCCCAAGGCGTCTCCGAAGCCGACGCGCTCGCCAAGGGCATGGAAGAGAAGTCTAAGGAATTCCGCGAAAAGGGCGGGGAGATTTATCAGTAACGGTTTTAAGCGGAGGGCGGCAAGCGGTTGGCGGTTAGGGGGTAAATCCTAATCCCTAGCTTTTGCCGCTGAACTCCTGTCGCCCGCTTTCTGCTGTCTTTTCTATCCGCTAACCGCCAACCGCTAACCGCTTTGTCCTCCCGCAAACAATCCGCCACCGCGTGGTACGACTCGCCGTTGTATTACGACATGGTGTATGCGGATTATACGCCGAAGGAGACCCGCTTCATCGAAGGCATCATGAAGAAGCACGGGCCGAAGCTGGACGGGCCCATGCGCGTCTTCGAGCCGGCTTGCGGATCCGGTCGCTTGCTGGAGTCACTGGCTGCCCGCGGTCACGTTGTCCACGGCTTTGACCTGAACCAGCACCAGATCGCCTTCGCCAAGAATCGCCTCAAGGCCAAAGGCCTGAGGGGCAGGGTATGGCGCGATCGCCTGCAGGATTTCAAGGTGCCCAAGGGGGCCCGTTATGACGTCGCCCACTGCTTCGTCAGCACCTTCAAGTATATCGACACCCAAGCCGGGTCGGTGAGCGCTTTGCGTCGTATGGCTGCGGCCTTGCGTCCGGGTGGCCTGTTGATGCTTGGCCTGCACCTGACCGATTATAAGAACACCCCGCCGGACCATGAGCGCTGGATCGGACGTAAGCCAGGCGTGCGCGTCGTCAGTGACACCTGGTCCGCCCCGGCCGACCGGAAGTCACGCACCGAGGCCATGCGTACCCGCATGCGCATCACCGAGAAGGGCAAGACCCGCGTCGAGGAGACCCATTGGGATTTCCGGACCTATTCGCCGGCCGAGCTGAAGGCCTTACTGGCCAAGGTCCCTTCGCTACGCCTCGTCGCCTGTCACGATTTCCATTACGACCTTACCTCGACCCGGAAGATCGATATGGAATACTCCGACGTCCTGCTGGTGTTACGTAAGGCCTGAGCCCTGCGTACCAAGCTTCAGATCCGCTTCATCACCGACTTCGCGATGCCTTGAATCGTGAGGGAGTTGGTGGGAATGAGATCGGGGTAATTCTGGTTCTCGGCCTTGAGGTAGACCTTCGCGCCTTGCTTGATCAGGCGCTTGAGGGTCGTCTCGCCGTCGATGAGCGCGGCGACGATGTCGCCATGCTTCGGCACGCCCGGCTCGATGATGACCGTGTCGCCGTCGTTGATGTCGGCATCGATCATCGAATCGCCGCGGACACGGAGGGCGAAGGACTCGGGAGCACGTCGGCGCGAGCTCGGCGACAGGGGAACCTGCATCGAGTCGAGGACACCGGAGGATTCGGTGTAGTCAGGAAAGCCTGCGGCGATGGAGCCGGCGAACTTCACGCTCTCGAACTGGATGGCGTCATCGCCAGGGCCTTCGTAGCGGATGACTGTCTCGGAGGTGTCGCCGAGGACTTCGGGTACGATCTTGTAGGCACGGGCGGCGCCGGGGATGCGCTGGAGGACGCCCTTGCGCTCGAGGGCCTGGAGGTGGCCGAAGACGGCGTTGGTCGAGGCGAAGCGGAACTTGGCCTGGATGTCCCGGATGCTCGGCCAGTAGGTATGTTCGGCGACGTGGGCCTTCATGTAGTCGAGGATGGCCCGCTGCTTCTTGGTCAGTTCTTCCATAGTGAACGCATGTTCTATGAAAACTTGTTCACTGTCAAGCGGACAGCCCTAAACCCCTTATAATCATCAATAAACGCCGAACTTGGCCTCGGATTCCGCCACGGCGCCCTCCAGTCCGGGGTAGCATCGGGTGGGGATGGCCAAGGATTGCTCACGGATGGCCCTAGGCATGCCACAGAGGGCTTGGCTGATTGATCCAGTGATAGCGGCTTCTCGGTATCGCCCCGCGCGGAGGCGGCGAAGAGGATGTATCACCACGGGTATGTGGTTTGTATTTTGCCGAGTATAAGCTCTAGCGGACGAGGCAGGGCTTCTTCGGGTCGAACTTCCAGCCCGGAATCAGGAACTGCATCGCCACGGCGTCGTCGCGTGAGCCGGAGGGGAGCTTCAGGTAGAGCTGATGGGCGGCTTCGAGTTGCGCCGGGTCGATCTCGACGCCGAGGCCGGGCTTCTGGGGGACGCTGATCTTGCCGTCCTTGATGAGCAGCGGCTCCTTGGTGAGGCGCTGTCCTTCCTGC
>CAIYAN010000396.1 GCA_903924185.1 uncultured Opitutia bacterium
ACCTCGTTGACCTTCTTGTCCGTGCACTGGGCCGAGAGCACGACCGCTACTAGGAGCGTAAACGCATCCGTATGGTCCAACGGAATCGGCGTGGCGGGGTACAACTTCGCCAGATTGCGGGCGATATAATCGGCTCGTTGCTGTCGGGTCATCGATACGAGGATTACCCTGCGGGTAATGATGGCAAACGCCCATGAAGACTTATTCACAAGGCCGGAACCGTGGTGGCTTCGTCTAATGGGAAAACCATCTTTCGCTAATACCCCCACCCCTCCAAGGTGGACAGTTGCGAGGGCGTCTCCCCCCTTCAAAAAACACCCATACTCTTTCATGGCCCAACTGCCCTACGATCCTTCCAAAATCTCACGCGAACTCTCCCGGCACTACATCCCGGCGAGCGAAGCCGACATCCAAGCGATGTTCCAAGCCGTCGGCTCGACGAAGTTCAGCGAGATGTACTCGCACATCGCAAGCGACGTGAAGTTCCCAGGGCAGCTCGACCTCCCGGACGAGCTCGAATACGCCGCCCTCGCCGACCGC
The DNA here is from genome assembly GCA_903924185.1 of uncultured Opitutia bacterium. Lineage (GTDB taxonomy): Bacteria > Verrucomicrobiota > Verrucomicrobiia > Opitutales > UBA953 > UBA953. Next base: position 541 of record CAIYAN010000396.1, read on the forward strand.
ATGTTGGCACTCTCCCAGCGTAACGACGCCAAGACGGGCTTCCTCGGCGACGGTCTCCAAGTCTACCGGACGCATGAGATCGTCGGGCACGTCTGCTCGATCCGTAACCTCACGACTTCCTACACGCCCTACCAGCCCGAACGCTCGCAGGGCACGCTCATCACGCACTGGATCTACCAGTCCACCCTCGCCCAGCTCACCGGTTTCGAAGCGGTCAATTCCTCCCTCTACGATCGCGCCAGCGCCCTCTTCGAAGCCGCCGTCTGTGCCGTCCGTATGTCCGAGGGCGACACCGTCCTCGTCGCAGCGAACCTCTTCCCAGGTGACCTCGAAGTTCTCCGCACACACTGCGCTGAAATCTCGGTGAAACTCGAGTTCCTTGCGCCCGAAGAAGAAACCGGCCGGATCCGGGGCTCCGCCATCAAGGCCCGCGTCGCCGCGCATGGCGGTAAGGTCGCCGCAGTCATCTTCCCGCAGGTCAATAACCTCGGCCTCGTTGAGGATACCGATGAACTCGCCGACGCTTGCGCCGACGCCGGCGTGAAGTCGATTGCGGTCATCGACCCGATGCTCCTCGCCACCGGCGGCCTCAAAGCCCCAGCGAACTATGGCCGTCAAGGCGCCGATATTCTAGTCGGCGAAGGCCAGCACCTCGCCATCGGCGCCAACTTCGGCGGCCCTGGCCTCGGCATCTTCGCCGTCCGCCACAACGCCGAGCGTAAGAATGAAGTCCGCGAAACGCCGGGTCGTTTTGTCGGCAAGGCCAAGGACAACGCCGGCCGCGATTGCATCGTCATGGTGCTCTCCACCCGCGAGCAGCATATCCGCAAGGACAAGGCCACGTCCAACATCTGCTCCAACCAGGCATTCATCGCCACCATCGCCGGTGCGGCCATCCTCGCCCGCGGCGAAGCCGGTATGGCCGCCAGCTGCACCGCCGGTCGTGACCGCGCACACCGCGTGGCCGCCCAGCTGCACACCATCCCCGGCCTCAAGGTCTGCTACGCCCAACAAGCTTTCTGGAATGAGTTCAGCCTGATGCTGCCGGAACCTGCGGCCGCCGTGCTCGCCAAGGGCCGTACTGCTGGCCTGCACCTCGGGGTCGACATCACCGGTCGTACACCCTGCAACTGTTCGTTGCTCAAGATCTCCTTCAGCGACATCCAGACCGACGCCGATGCCGACCGCCTCGTCGCGTTCTTCGAAGGCCTCTACGGTAAAGCCACTGGCTCCGTCACGCTGCCGGCCGTCCCCGCCCACCTACTGCGGTCCGGTGCGGTGGGCCTCCCGTCCTTCCCGTTGGCCGAACTCAAGGCCTACTACAGCAAGCTAGGCGAACTCAACGTCTCGCCCGATACCGGCTGCTTCCCGCTCGGTTCGTGCACGATGAAGTATAACCCACACATCAACGACTGGGCCGCTGGCCTGCCGGGCTTCACCGCTCTGCACCCGCAAGCCCCCGTCGAAGATGCCCAGGGCTCATTGGAACTCCTCTGGCAGATCCAGCAATGGATGCAGGCCATCACTGGCCTCCCCGGCCTGACCACCCAGCCCGTCGCGGGTGCCCAAGGCGAGCTTGTGGGGCTCAAACTGTTCCAGGCCTATCACCGACACCACGGCCAGGCCCACCGCGACATCATGCTCATTCCGTCGTCGGCCCACGGCACAAACTTCGCCACGGCCACGACCGCCGGCTTCATCAACCGCCAGCGTGCGGACGGTGCACCTTCCGGTATCGTCATCCTCAAGTCCGCGCCCGATGGCCGCGTCGACCAAGCCGACTTCGATGCGAAAATTGCCCAATACGGTGACCGTGTCGCTGGCATGATGGTGACCAACCCAAACACCTCGGGCGTCTTCGAAACCGACTTCAAGCGCATGGCCGACGCCGTGCACCGCGCGGGCGGCCTCGTTTACATGGACGGCGCTAATATGAACGCCATCGCTGGCTGGGTGAACCTCGACCAGCTCGGCGTCGACGCGGTGCACAACAACCTGCACAAGACCTGGACCGTCCCGCATGGCGGCGGCGGCCCGGGCGACGGCATCGTCGGCGTGTCCGCTCGTCTCGTCGACTTCCTCCCTGGCTATCAGATTGAGAAGCAAGGCGACCGCTTCGTGCCGGTCCGCCCCAAGCACAGCATTGGTTCCTTCCATCGCCACTGGGGTAATTTCGCGCACAAGGTGCGCGTTTACTCCTACCTTCTCCGCCTCGGCCACGCCGGCGTCCAGCGCATGTCCGCGATGTCCGTCCTCGCCAGCCGCTACCTCTTCACCCGTCTGGGTAAGCAGTTCCCGTCCCTGCCGACTGCCGCCGATGGCGTGCCGCGTATGCATGAGTTCATCCTCACGCTCACGGAAGAGGACTTCAAGCGCATCGAAGCTGCCGGCATCCCGCGTGCGAATATCATCTCCCGCGTCGGGAAGCTCTTCCTCGACTTCGGCTTCCACGCCCCGACCGTCGCCTTCCCAGAGGTTTTCGGCCTCATGATTGAGCCGACGGAATCCTACACGAAGGACGAGCTCGATCGCTTTGCTGACGCCGTAGTGGCCATCGGCGAACTCATCCGTTCGAACCCCGAAGTACTCAAGTCCGCCCCGCGCTTCACGCCAGTCGACCGCGTCGATGAAGTCGCCGCGAACCGCACGTTGGTGCTCAGCGAACATCTCACGTCCTTGCCGAAGATAAACGAAAACCGCCTTTCGCCCGTCCTACTCAACGCGATGCCCATCGCCGAGATTAAGGCCCGCATCCTGGCGACCGTCTAAGACTCGGCATCAGACCGCTAGGGGCAGACGCACGCGGAAGGTAGTCCCCCGGCCGACTTCGCTGGTGACCGCGATCGTGCCGCCATGGGCCTCGACGGCCTGCTTGACGATGGCGAGGCCGAGGCCAGCCCCTTCGGCGTGACGCGAGCCTTCAGGGTCGATACGGCGAAAGCGTTCGAAGATATGCTCCAGGTTCTCTGTGGGGATACCGCGGCCATTGTCGGCCACGGTCAACTCGGCCTGCCCCTCCACGAGGCCCGTCGTAACGACCACGCGCACGCCCGCGGGATTGTGCAGGATGGCGTTCATCACGAGATTCAGAATGACTCGGCCCAGACGCGCCGGATCTGCCAGAACCGAGACCCCTTCGAGCTTCGCTTCCAAGGTGGCACCCTTCTCGCGGGACAGGCGTGCCAGCAGTGCCACGGCCTCGTCGGCGAGGTCCGCCAAGTCGCACGGTGATTTTTCAACTGGCTGGGCTAAGTCGCCGTGGGCCAGTTCTAAGAGCCCATCCGAAATGGTCTTCATGCGGACGGCGGCGTGCTTGATCGTCTCTAGGGCCTGCCGGTATTCCTCCGGCGTCCGTTCTTGGCGAAGGGCGCTCTGGCTATCCGAGAGGATTACTGTGAGCGGAGTCCGGAGCTCGTGCGAGGCATCGGCCGTGAACTGCGTCACCCGATTACGGGCTTCGTTCATCTTTCCAAAGGTATCGTTCAAGACGACCGCCAGACGGCCTAATTCGCTCTCGGTGTCTTCCACGTCGATCTTACGATCGTAATCTCCGGCCGCAATGCCCTCAGCGTCAGCGGCGATGCGGTCAATCGGGCGCAGCGAGCGGCCGGCGAGAATCCAACCGATGCCCCCACCCAAGACGACGAGGATGACGCCTCCGAGGGCGAGCTTCCAGCCTAGCAGATGAAGTTCAGCCTCGAGGGCGTGCGTATCCGTGCCGAAGACCACCATCATCTGACCCGGTGGGCGGTGGACCAGCATGCGTTGCCCCAGGAAAGAGACCATCAGGTTGACGGGCGGGCGGCCCTTCGCCGCGCCTTCGGTCTCATCAAAAATCTCTTCACGGCAGCGATCGACCAGGGCGGGCTCAACGGGTGCCAATGGAGTCTGAAATTGGACTGGCCCAACCATGTCGGCAGCGAAGACCCAAGTCTTCTCCTTGGCCAAAGCCGCTTGGGCGACCTCTCCCTTGGCTTGGCGTTGCGCCGGTGTGTCCTGATTCCGCGGCCGACCATTAGCACTCGGCGGGGGCGTGCGCGGGCCATTATTTCCTGGAAGGAGGTCATTCACCGCCCCCATGTGCTTTGCCATCATCTCACGTAACTGAAGGTCGACGGCCTGCAGCCGGTTCTGGCGTGCGTGTTGATAGAAAGCCACGAGCAGCACAGTCGCCGTCGTGGCGAGCAAGCCGAAGTTCCAGGCTAGGATGCGCCAGCGTATGGAATGGAAGACCATGGCCTAGTTTCCGGCGGGGATTTCGTAGCCCATGCCACGGCGGGTGCGGATGAGCTCCGTCCCCAATTTACGGCGGAGATTACAGACGTGGACCTCGAGGAGGTTGGAGAGCGTATCCTCGTTCTCGTCAAACAAGTGCTCGTAGAGTTCGGCCCGCGTCACGACCGCTCCGCGGCGGTGGGCGAGGTACTCGAGTAAGGCATACTCGCGGCCCGTCAAGGCCTCGGGCTGACCCGCCTTGGTCACGCGGCGGGCCACCGTATCGATGACAACGCCCCCGATGGTGAAAGTCGCCCCGCCCACGCTATGATTACGACGGACGAGGGCACGGAGGCGGGCTAAGAGCTCCTGTTGCACGAAAGGCTTGGCGAGGTAGTCATCAGCACCGAGGTCGAGGCCTACGACGCGATCCTCCACCGAGTTACGGGCGGTGAGCATCATGACGGGCGTCCGCTTCACGCTACGCAGACGACGGAGTACCTCGCGACCGTCCATACCCGGCATCATGTAATCGAGCAGGATGACGTCGTAGTCGCACTCCAAGGCCTTGTGCAGTCCTTCCGCCCCGTCGGCGGCCCCATCAGCGGCATACCCTTCCTCGCGCAAGACCTTGAGCAGGCCGGTACGGAGCGGGGCTTCGTCTTCGACAAGGAGGATACGCATCGGGGAGGCCACAGAGTGTAGCACGGTCTTAATGAAGCCAAGATTAAGACGATAACCATGGTACTTAATCGGACGTTAAGGCTTCGTCTGCTATCATTCACGGAAACGATGAGCCGACTTCAGACCCTGGCGATTAATGCCGAAGGCTTCGCCTTCAATCCGATGACTGGCGAATGCTTTCGCTTAAACGAGACAGCCGAGGCCGTCATCGCCGCACTGCGCCTAGGCCAGGCGGTGGAGGATGTCGCCAAGGGTGTGGCTCGCGATTACGGCATCTCGGAAGGCCGGGCCTTGAGCGATGTACTCGAATTCCGCACCCAGCTCGTCCGTGCCAAACTCATGGACTAATGCCAACGCGCGGACACCCAGCGATTGGCATTAGTGGAATCAACGCCACGGATAACCCGGGGCCGGGCGTGCCCGTAGCGAAGTGCCTCCGGCTTTCCGGTCGTGCGGGTCGCCTCATCGGGCTCGGCTACGAACCCCATGACCCTGGGCACTACCTGCGCCAGTACTTCGACGACAGTGCCCTGATGACTTTACCGGGGCAAGGATGGCAGGCCTACCGCTCACGCCTGCTCCAGTTGCGCGACCGACACGGCCTGGGCATAATCATCCCCTGCCTTGACGCGGAGCTGCCGCTCTACATCCGGTTTCAGGACGAACTCGCCCGCGAAGGCCTGCGTACCTTCCTGCCCACGGAGGAGCAGTTCAAGCTCCGCAACAAAGAGCATCTCGCCGAGTTGGCGCCCATAATCGGCGCTAGGCATCCACGAACCTGGCGCATCCTTTCCGTGAACGACCTAGCTGTGGCCTGGAAGGAATGCCCGCTCCCTGCCTTCATCAAAGGACCTTATTATAAGGCCTACCGCGTCAGCCAATGGGAAGAGGCCGTCCATCACATGGCGGCGCTGGCGGCAGAATGGGGCTGGCCAATCCTCCTCCAAGAAGCCGTGGCCGGGGACGAACTGAATGTCGTGGGAGTCGGCGATGGCGACGGCGGCACGCTCGGTTTGGTCGCGATCAAAAAACTCACCACCACGCATCTCGGAAAGATTTGGTCCGGAGTGACCATCGAACACGCCCGCCTACTCGCTGTTTGTAAACAATTTATCCGCGCAACACGCTGGCGCGGCCCCTTTGAACTCGAGTGCATCGACACGGGGAGCGAAATTCAGCTGATTGAGATTAACCCACGCTTCCCTGCTTGGGTTGGTTTCTCCGCCGGTGTCGGCATCAACCTTCCCGACCGACTGGTGGGGCACCTCTCTGGCGAAACGGTCGAAACCCATTCCGACTATGCACCAGGTCGGCTTTTCATGCGCTTTACCGATGAAGTCGTCACCGACTTCGCCCACTTCCAGCAACTCCTCAGCCACTGACCAATGCCCCCGAAACCTTATATCAGTCCTTCCATCGTTGCCATTCGACATCAACTCGGTGCCAAGGCACCCGCCCCGCTCATGGCACCCGCGCTCCGGGTACGCCGCGAAATTGACGGAGTGGCGGTCGCCGCACTCACGGAGGCCCACGGCTCACCGCTCTTCGTCTATTCGGAACGCCAACTAGTGGCGCTCCATGACCGCGCACGCGCAGCCTTCGATCGGGCTTGGCCAGACACTACCTTTGCCTGGAGCTACAAGACGTGCTACCTTCGCTCCATCTGCGCGTTCTTCCACGCCCGCGGCTCCCTTGCTGAAGTGGTCAGCGAGTTCGAGTACGACAAGGCCCGACGGCTGGGCGTGCCTGGCGCGAACATTCTCTTCAATGGCCCCTGGAAGCCCCTCAGCGCGCTCCGCAAGGCCGTCCGAGACGGCGCCCGCATCCACCTCGACAACTTTGAAGAGATCGAGGACCTTGAGACGGTCGTGCGCGAGCATGGGCAACCGGTCCATGTGACCATCCGCCTGAACCTCGACGCAGGCATCTACCCAGTTTGGTCGAAGTTTGGCTTCAACCTCGAGAGCGGCCAGGCGCTCAATGCCGTCCGTCGCCTGCATCAGGGTGGCTTGCTGCATCTCGACGGGCTCCACTGCCATATCGGCACGTTCGTGCTCGACCCTTCCGCCTATGCGCGGACGGTGGCGAAACTGGCAGCCTTCGCGCTGGAATGTACCGCAATTTCCGGTCGTTCTATCCGCAGCCTCGACCTTGGCGGCGGCTTCCCTTCCCTCAGCCAACTCAAAGGCATCTACCAGCCCCCTGAAATTGCGGTCCCGCCCATTGAGGCCTACGCCGACGCGATCGGGACAGCTATGCGGGCAGCCTACCCTGGACCTGGGCCGGCACCGCGGCTTTTACTTGAGACCGGCCGGCACCTCGTGGACGAGGCTGGCTACCTCATCACGACAGTCACGAGTTCCAAGGTTTCGCCCGACACTCGGCGAAGTTACCTCATCGACGGAGGCGTGCACCTTCTCTATACGTCGACTTGGTATAATTTCACCCTTGAGGTGGACCGACCGACCGCCGGACTGGCCGAGCCGGCCTGCCTCAACGGTGCCCTCTGCATGAATATCGATGTGGTCAGCGATGGCCTACTACTTCCGCAACTCGAGCGTGGCACCCGACTCACCCTTTCGCCGGTCGGCGCATACAACCTCACGCAATCCATGCCATTCATCCACTGCCGACCAGCAGCAGTGCTGATTCGGCATGATGGGCGAGTCGAAGTCATGCGCCGAGCCGAGACCATCGACGACATCGAGCAAGGCGAATCACTCCCCGCCGACCTTGCACTGTCCTGACCAGACGTGAGCGTCATCGCCCACATCCGTCTCGCGACGGGCCGAGAATTCCGCGGTCTGGCACTCGCCTACGCCGGTATCTTCTGCCTAAGTTCCGTACCTGCAGGTGCAACCATCGGCCTGCTCTCCCTGCTCGGCGCTGGGTTCGGACATCCGTCGGTCGCAGTGGGTGGCCTGCTCTGCTACAGCCTCCTCCGGCTCATGGAAACACTGGCGGGACGGACCACCGACGTAAGGCTAGCAATCAACGCCCTACTCATCGGCATGGGCGTCGGCTACTCCTACGAACTTGGCCTGCCTTTCGCCCTCCTCGCAGCCGCTACCGCTGCCTTCACGCTACTCTGCGGAGCCCAAGCTATCGCTTGGACCGAACGGAGGGGCCTTCCGGTCCTATCGCTAACCTTCGCCGCTGGCTATGTCCTGCTGCAGCTAAGCGCCCCACTCCTCGGCGGAGTTGCCTCCCCCGTAGCCATACCGGAGCTCCACCTCTGTCCAGCCATCGACGCGGCGCTCCCGGCGACATTAGCCGCCTTCCTGCGCAACCTCGCTTGGCTACTCTTCACCCCGGACGTCACGGCGGGCTTAGTCATCTTCGGTGTCATCGTTGGGTGCTCGCGCCAGCTTGCCCTGCATGGCCTGTGGGCCTTCGCCGTCGCGATGACGCTGCTGGAGGCTTGGTACGGCAACCCGGAAACAGCGCGAACGATGCCCGGCGGCTTTAACTTCACGCTCATTGGCTTCGCCGTCGGGGCCACCTTTCTCCGCTACGGCTGGCAAAGCTTCTTTTGGTCCACCCTGACGGTTACGGTAGCGACCTTCCTCTCGGTCGGCCTCGCTCCAGGCCTGAGTCGATTTGGCGCCACGCCAAGCACGTTGCCCTTTGTTCTAAGTACATTGCTCACGCTCGGCCTCCTGCGTCGCTCCAACTCCCCGCTACTCCCCCTCCGCGTCTCTGCGACGCCGGAGGCGACCGCGGCCGAACATGGGCATACCCTAACGCGCTTTGGTCAGGGCCCAGCCCTAGAACTACCCTTCTCGGCACCCGTCCGCGTCTACCAAGCGTTCGACGGGCCGTGGACCCACCAAGGAATCTGGCGCTATGCCTACGACTTCGTAAAAACCACCGATGATGGCCGAAGCCATCACGATGCTGGCCTCGAATTGGCGGACTACCCATTATTCGGACTGCCCCTGCTAAGCCCCTGCGCAGGCGAAGTCGTCGCGTGCCGCGACGACCTTCCGGACAACCAGCCAGGCTGGATCGACCACACGAATAACTGGGGCAACTACATCCTCTTGCGGTGCGAGGACGGCCTGCACGTCGAGATGAGCCACCTTCGTCAGTACTCGTTGCACGTGAAGAAGGGCGACCTCGTCAGGGTCGGCCAGTCGCTCGCCCAGTGCGGTAACAGCGGCTACTCCGCCTATCCTCACTTGCATCTCCAGGTTCAGGTGGGCGCATGGTTAGCCGAAGCGACCCTACCGTTTACCTTCCGCTGCCTACGCTACGACGGCCGCCTACACTACGCCTGCCTGCCTCCCGTTGGCACCGAAGTGGAAGCTATCGCGATCAGCGACGCGGCAAGCCTACCTCGTTTCACCCTCGGGGAATGCCTGCGATTCCTCGACCGAGCTCCACATCGAGCTGACCAGCGGATACAATGGAAGGTTGGGCGCACCACCGACGCGTTCGGACACCAATACCTCGCGGACGATGCCGGTAATATTCTCTACTATCACTCTGCCCCCAAGGGCTACCTCGCGCTGGCATACCACGGCGACCGCGATGCCGCCCTCGCGGTCTTCGCCCGTGCCCTGCCTCGCCTGCCTAACACGACCCAAGTCAGCTGCTGGAGCGACCATCTTCCGATGGCGTTGGTTCATGGCTGGGGCGGGCAGGAATGGCGGGGGCTCGCGTTGGCCTACGGCTGGCCAAACTTACGGCGACGCGCACGGACCGACGGAATCTGGCGCTTTGACCCCCAGCAAGGCCGCATCGACGGGCACGCCAACGGCCTCGAGGCCTGGTCCGTCTGCCTGACTCCGGACGGCCTTATTTCCATCTCCGAAGGCCATCGGACCATCACACGACTTCCTTAAAACCATGACTAATCCCATCCCCAGCAGCCTGCTACCTAGACCACTCCTCCTCGCCCTACTTTGTGCCCTAAGCGCAACGGCGGCGGAACCGAAGGTCGACCCCGCCGGTGCTGACGAAATCCTCGCCACCATCGTTGCCAAGTCCAAGACGACGCCGAACGACTACCGTGTCACACTGCGACTTGCCAACCGCTACGCCGTTCTAGCACGCGTGGCCAATTCAGAACAGGCCTACAAGAAAGCGCTGGAGCTCAATCCTTCGTCGATGGAACCCTATTACGGGCTCTGCCTTCTCTACTTCGCAAACAAGCGTTACGCAGACGCCTATCGTACAGCCACTTCTTGGATAACGAAGGATCCTCACTCCTACTATGGCAGGCTCTGTCTGGCCGACGCCATGAGCCTCAACGGGGAGACGAAGAAGTCTTTACCCGTCCTTATCGAACTTAACCGAAATTACCCATCCGACACCACCATTCTGAACGGGCTCAAAACCCGCTACACCTTCCTGGGTATGACCAAGGAGGCCGATACGGCTACCAAGTTAATCGAGGAAATCGAGAAGTCCGCCGTCACGGATGGCCTGACTGCCGCAACGAATACGAGTACTGATCCGTCACGCTAAGCAGCAGACCGACCCTCCTGCCTCGCCTGGCAACGAGAGCCGGCACTCGCTACTCGACCTCGATGAACCTGCCCCGGGAAATAGCAGCGTAGGCTCCACAGATGAGTGCCGACGCCCCGCACACCCAGAAAACCTGTGCAGAGGAGATATGGAAAGTCTCGCGGGCAATCCATTGGACGCCGGCGGCAGCCATAATCCCGAGGAAGCTTAGGCTACTCACGCTACCTTGCACGGCACCCTTGCTCTCGGGGGAAGGACGGTGCTGGATGACGGAGACGACTGGGACGATGAATAGGCCGGCGGAGAAGCCCAAGGTAGCCATGCAGATTCGGAAAGTATCGGCCGTGACCCCCTCTATACCCATCGGGATGGTGCTCAGGGCCAGGCCGAGAGCGCCAAGCGGGACGAGGCGATATTCGATACGACCGCGGGAGGCATAACCCGCGACGACGCTGCCGATGCCGATGCCGACGGCCAACCATACGTTCATCATGCTGTTCTGGGTGTCGGTCAGATTTAGAACGCTCTTACAAAAGACCACCATGTTCATCATCACCAAGGCCGAGATGAAATAGAAGCCGGTATTACCCCAGCACGCGCGCCAGAGATCGCGATCCTGCTTCATAATGCTCAGCTGACGCCAGAGGTCGGTGACGGGATTGATGCGGACCGGGCAGGTCGGATCGGCCGCGGGAACGGGCGTGACCTGGCGACTGAACAGCCAGCCGACGAAGGCAATGACCATGAGGATAGGGCCAGCAATCCACGTGCGTCCCTCCTTTAAGAAGGCATCGGAGAAGATTCCGGCGGCGACCACGCCGAGGATGACGCCGAGAAAAGTAAGCAGCTCAAGGATGCCGTTACCCCAAGAGAGTTTATCGTGCGGTAAAATTTCTGGCAGGATTCCATACTTCGAAGGGGCAAAGATGGCACTGTGGCACCCCATGAGGAAGATGGCACCCAACAAAAGCGGCAAGCTTGTGAGCCACAGGGCGAGCCCAGCGAACGCCATGATACCCATCTCCGCCGTCTTCACGTAGACCATCATGCGCTGCTTGCTATTACGGTCCGCGAGCCAGCCCCCCAGCATCGCGAAGAGGATGAAAGGCGCGGAGAAAACCGCTGTCACCATAGAGACCATCCGATCGTCCCCGGCGCCCCCGGCGGACGCAGTGGCGCCGGCCAGAAGCACGAGGATGATGAGCTGTTTGAGCGCGTTATCGCTGAAGGCATTCTGGAACTGGGTTGCCATCAGGCTCCAGAAGCCGCGCTGCCAGCCAACATGAGAAACGGCGGAAGACGAGGGGGAGTGCATGGAGCATCTCACCCCCACGACTCGGGAATGACAATCCTATTAGATACCTAGAACTTTAGCTGAGCGAACAGCTCCAAAGCCGACTGCGAGCGGTTAAGGATGTAAACATGGTAGCCGGGGACGCCGCGGCCGAGCAGGCCGCGCACCTGCCGCACCGCCCACGAGACACCAACCTTCCGCTGGGCTTCCTCATCTTCACCGCAGGCTTCGAGTTCCTGGATGAGTGCCGCGGGAATCTTGGCCTGACAAAAACCACAGAAGCGACGGGCCTGCTTGAGCGAAAGCACCGGCATGATGCCCGGGAGAATCGGCACGGAGACGCCGGCGGCACGCGCGCGGGCGACGAACCGAAAGTAGTCTTCGTTATCC